>CAKZOY010000312.1 GCA_937138275.1 uncultured Chloroflexota bacterium | reverse complement strand
GATTCAACCCATAGGGGTGGTATGACTTTTTGAGACTTCGCCGGAAGGCGGTGATACGACTTTACGAGATTCAACAGCCCCCCGCATTTTGCCCCTTTCCCATCTCTATGTTACAATAATTCAATCAGCAGTCCACCAGAAGGGAGCCGAAGCATGATGGACCGACCGCTGACTTTTCAGGAAGTCATCCTGCGCCTGCAGGAATTCTGGGCCCAACGGGGATGCCTGATCTGGCAACCGCACAGCGAAAAAGTGGGTGCCGGGACGATGAACCCTGCCACCTTCCTGCGCGTCCTGGGGCCGGAGCCCTGGAACGTCGCCTACGTGGAGCCGTCCTACCGCCCCGACGACGGTCGCTACGGCGAAAACCCCAACCGGATGCAGATGCACATCCAGTTCCAGGTCATCCTCAAGCCTGATCCTGGGAATCCCCAGGAACTCTACCTCCAGAGTCTGGAGGCCCTGGGCATCCGGCGGGAGGAGCACGACATCCGCTTTGTGGAAGATAACTGGGAAAGCCCCGCCCTGGGCGCCTGGGGCCTGGGATGGGAGGTCTGGCTGGACGGGCTGGAGATCACTCAGTTCACCTACTTCCAGCAGGCCGGAGGCTTTGTCCTGGAGCCGCCGTCGGTAGAGATCACCTACGGCCTGGAGCGCATCACTATGTTCCTCCAGCGCGTCCGCTCCGTCTGGGAGATCAACTGGGACGGCGTCCACACCTACGGCGACGTCCTTCTGGACCCGGAAGTGGAGCACTGCCGCTACGACTTTGAACTGGCCGACATAGAGGCGCTGCGCCGGATGTACGATCTTTTTGAGGGCGAAGCGCGCCGCTGCCTGGAGGCCGGACTGGTCATCCCGGCCCATGATGCGGTCCTGCGCTGCTCCCACACCTTCAACCTGCTGGACTCCCGGGGCGCAGTGGGCGTGACCGAACGGGCCGTCTTCTTCCGACGGATGCGCGACCTGGCCCGCCAGGTCGCCCAGGCCTACCTGGAACAGCGCCGCGAGAAGAACTTCCCCTGGCTGGGGCGGCCGACCCTGCGCAGCGTATCCAACGCCATCCCCGCCCCCGACCGGAAGTCCCCTCCCGACCGGCCCGCGACGCTGCTCCTGGAAATCGGCACCGAAGAACTGCCCGCCGGAGACCTGTCCCTGGCCCTGAACCAGTTGCGGGAGAATGCCCCGGCGCTCCTGGACGAGGCGCGCCTGGATTACGCTCGCCTCCACGTCCTGGGCACACCCCGACGGCTGGCCCTCCTAGTAGAGGGGCTATCTCCCCGCCAGCGCCCGCTGGAGGAAATCGTCAAGGGGCCGCCCGCCCGCGCGGCCTACGACGCCGAGGGCCGCCCCACCCCGGCCGCCGTCGGCTTTGCCCGCCGCCAAGGGGTGGACGTCGCCGACCTGGAGGTACGCCCGATGGACGGCGGGGAATACGTCGTCGCCGTCCGACGGGTGGAGGGGCAGAAGTCCTTTGATGTGCTGCAGGAACTCCTGCCCAAATTGGTCGCCGGCCTGCGTTTCCCGATGAGCATGCGCTGGAACGAGACCGATGTCGCCTTCTCCCGTCCCATCCGCTGGCTCACCGCCCTTCTGGGGAATGCCATCATTCCCTTTGAGTACGCCGGCCTCCAGGCCAACCGCTTCACCCGCGGCTCCCGTCCCGAAGGGTCGCCGCTCCTGGAACTGGCCTGGGCGGACGATTACCGCGACCGGATGCGTGCCCATGCCATCCTGGTGGACCCCGACGAGCGCCGCGCGGCCGTCGCCGCGCAGGCCGCTGCACAGGCCGCCCGGGTCGGCGGGCGCATCCCCGACGACCCCGACCTGCTGGAGGAGGTCACCAACCTGGTGGAGCAGCCGACCGCCTTCCTGGGCCGCTTTGACGAGGCCTTCCTGCAACTCCCCCAGGAAGTCCTCATCGCCGTGATGAAGAAACACCAGCGCTACTTCCCGGTCGTGGACGGAGACGGGCGGTTGCTGCCGTACTTCGTCGCCGTCCGCAACGGCGGGGAGGAGCATCTGGACATCGTCCGCCAGGGCAACGAGGCCGTCCTGCGCGCCCGCTTCGCCGACGCCGACTACTTCTACCGGGAGGACACCCGCCAGCCCCTGGAGTCGTTCCTGCCCCGCCTGGGGACGCTCACCTTCCAGGAACAACTGGGCTCTATGCTGGATAAGACCCACCGTCTGGAGAAATTGGTGCCCGAAATTGCCCGCATGCTGGGCCTGAGCGACGCCGAGACCGCGATCGCCCTGCGCGCGGCGCGCCTTTGCAAGGCCGACCTGGCAACGCAGATGGTGGTGGAGTTCACCAGTTTGCAGGGGGTGATGGGGCGGGAGTACGCCCGCAAGTCCGGGGAGCAGATAGAGGTGGCACAGGCCATTTTTGAACACTACCTACCGCGCTTTGCGGGGGACGCCCTCCCCCAGACGATGCCCGGGCTGGCCCTGGGGCTGACCGACCGGCTGGATAGCCTGGCGGGGCTCTTCGCCGTTGGGCTGGTGCCCACCGGCTCCGCCGACCCCTACGGCCTGCGGCGGGACGCGCTGGGAATGGTACAGGCGCTGATCGGGGCGCGCCGCCCCTTCTCCCTGCGGGCAGGTCTGGAAGCAGCGGCCCGTCTCCTGCCCGTGGAGGCCGACCCGGCGACTCTGGATGCGGCGCTGGAGTTCGTCATCGGGCGGTTGCGGGTCTACCTGCGGGAGCGGGGCTTCCGCCACGACGTCGCGGAGGCGGTCCTGGCAGCCCGCGGCGATGACCCCTACCGGGCGTATGGGGCTGCCGAGCAACTGAGCCGCTGGGTGGAACGGCCCGACTGGCCGCGCATTCTGGATAACTACGCCCGCTGCGTCCGCATCACACGCGACTTCGCCGAACGTTTCCCGCTGAACCCCGATCGCTTCGTCCAGCCTATTGAGCACGAACTGTACGCCGCCTGGCAGAGGGCGCGGGCGCAGATTACCCCGGAGAGCACGATGGACGACTTCCTCGCCGCCTTCCTGCCGATGGTGGACGTCATTGACCGGTTCTTTGCCAGAGAGACTGGGGTGATGGTGATGGCGGATGACCCGGCGCTGCGGGAGAACCGCCTGGCGCTCCTGCAACACATCGCCGCGCTGGCCGATGGGATTGTGGACCTGAGATGGATGGAGGGGTTCTGAAAACATACCGGAGGGGCCCCTTGCCGGGTGCAGTTTTGGGGACAGACCTTGGGCCTGCCCTTCATTCCCCTGTCCCTTCTTCCCCCGCCGCGGTGGGGAAAACCCTACCCTACTGTAGAGGAGAGAAGTAGGGTTTTTGTGCTGGCGGCCTTCGGCCGCCAGCACAAAAACCCATTTCTGTTCTTTTTCCCGGCCGCAGCAGGACTCGCGCCTCCCCGTGCTTCCCCAATTTTGCAAAAGAGAAGTCTCCGCTTCGGTGGACTATGTGCTGAGCAAGCCGCCGCGGCTTCAGGAATTGCAGCGGGCGATAGGGCATCTTATCGGAAGACAATCCCTGCGCCCCTCATCCACCGCATGAGAGTTCCCGAATCCGTCAACTCCTGATCCGCTATGGGGATGAAGCGGGCAGCAAGGCTGCCCGCTTCGTCTTTCGGCAGCCGGTAACGCTTCCCTAACCGTTTTGTAACCTTTTCAGGAAGGTGCATACTTTAAGAAACGTGCTATAATTAGGTGTGTCACGTGGAGTGGGCTTGTGCAGCAAATCGTTTTGAGAGAATGACACGCCCGTAAAAAGGGGGGAAAGTGGGGTTTGTGGGGGCGGCTTCGCCGCCCCCACAAACCCCACACCCCACCCCTTTCCCATGCAGGGTGAATTGCTGTACAAGCCCGGAGTCAAGGGAGATGGACAACGGCACAAAATCGTTCTAAAACATTCGGAGAGAAAAAGGGTAGCAATGAGTCGTCCGAAAATTCTGTACATTGAAGACAATCCGGAAAACCGATTGCTGGTACGCAGGATTCTGGAAGCAGAAGGATACACTGTAACCGAGGCTGTGGACGGTTATTCGGGCCTGGAAGCCGCTCGCGCTTCCGTTCCTGACCTGATCTTGCTGGATATTAACTTACCGGAGATAGACGGCTACGAATTGGTCGGGCAGTTGCGCCGACTTCCAGGGTTGGACTCCGTCCCCATCGTTGCTCTGACGGCCAATGTGATGAAGGGTGACCGGGAACGCACCCTGGCCGCTGGCTGCAATGGCTACATTCAAAAACCGATAGATGTGGATACCCTGCCCGTTCAGGTTGCCTCTTTCCTGAAAAAGCGCACCGGATAAACACGGAGAGTCTTATGTCGCCGTTAAACCCGCAGGACGTCACCGTTCTGGTCATTGAAGACAATCTGAACAACTTCCTGCTGATTGCCCGCTTGCTGGCCTTCGTAGGCATAGGACGCTGCGAGTGGAAGGCTTCGGGATGGCAGGTGCTGGAATACGCCGAGACACTGCCCCATATTGACCTGATCTTGATGGATATTTTCCTCCCAGAACGGGACGGCTACGACGCCTTGAGCCTGCTCCGATCCCATCCCCGGTTCCAAAATACACCTATTATCGCCGTCACCGCGGACTCCAGTGTGGAAAGTATGGAGCGGGCACGGAAGGCGGGATTCAACGGCTTTATCGGCAAACCAATAGACCCCGACCGATTCCCCGAACAGATTCGGCGTATCCTGCGCGGGGAACCGGTATGGGACCTGGGTGCCCAGGAGCCACAATGACCGCCTGAGGAGAGCCACCATCTCCTCATCAAACCGTCCGAGGAGGCGCCGCGCTCTTTACCGACTGGGAGAAAGGGCCGCGAACCCGCCCTCTGTCTGGCTCTGAGGGGACTCTGTCGCTGGAACAGCGGACGAATAACCGGATACATCGGGTTGCTGATTTGTGCGGATTGTAGCGATTGAGATTTCTAACCATGGAGGCTTTTCAAGGAGCAGCCGGCCTGGAAGTACCTGGGGTGGGAATGCGGGGTGGACTGGGGCGAACCATTCTGACCGCCTTCCTGGCTCTGGCTATTATACCGCTCAGCGTGGTCAGCTGGTACGCCTCCACCCGTCACCGTCAGAACATCCAGCAGGAGGTCACCGGGAAATTAGTCACTATTGCCGCCCTGAAGGAAGCCCAGATCGCCCGCTGGCTGGAGGAACAGGCCGCCATCCTGGCCGACGCGGACCTGGAAGAGGCAATCCTGGAATCCGTAGAGACCCACCCGGAGAACCCGGGAGATTATCTGGCCGCCCTCGCTTCTCAGAAAGGCTTTGCAGACCTGGCGCTGGTCGGTCCGCAGGGGCAGGTGGAGTGGGCGGGGAATCCTTCATGGCAGAGGCAAACCGTTCCCCTTCCCTCCAATCCCGACTCATTTGCCGTTTACGCCTCTCTGAACCTTCCCAATGAGCATCAAGAGGGCATCGTCCTGGTACGGACATTCTCCTCGGCGCAATGGCCGTATGTAGCCGCCCGGCTTCCCGAAGAGAGACTGGTCCACATCCTGGAGGAACGGGCCGGTTTGGGACGGACAGGCAAAGCGTATGTGGTGGACCGATCCGGGTTCGCCTATCCCCAGGAGCGCCGCCTGGCGGGTCCGGCCATTGACCAGGTCCTGGCCGGGCAGGAGGGACAGGGACTCTATACCAACTATGCCGGACACCCGGTCATCGGCGTTTACCGATGGCTCCCCAACCTGGACCTGGCCCTGGTGGTGGAACAGAGACAGGAAGAGGCCTTTGCGAGCAACGAGACGGTGACTACCGCTGTCATCGCCGCTACCCTGGGCGTCGCCATTGCCACGGCGGTTATCGCGGCGGTTGTCACCCGGCAAATCACCCGTCCCGTCGTCCTGTTGACGGAATCCGCGCTGCGCATCGCCGCCGGAGACCTCTCCCAACGGGTGAACATCACCTCCCGGGACGAAATCGGTATCCTGGCCGACGTCTTCAACCGGATGGCCGCGGAACTGGAAGCGCTGTATAATGACCTGGAGGCCAAGGTTGCCGAACGCACCCGGCTCCTCCAGCAGGCCAACTACCTGATTCAGCGCCGGGCCATCCAGATGCAGGCCAGCCTGGAAGTTGGGCAGGCCGTCACATCCATCCTGGACCCCGATGCGCTGCTGGACCGGGTGGTGCGGGTTGTACGGGACTACTTCTACTATTCCTATGCGGCGGTGTACACGGCCGAAGAAGAGGGCGATGAACTGGTCCTGCGGGCCTCCGTGGGAGATCCGGACCCGACCCATGGAGAACGGGTGGCGAAAACTTCTCCCGGGGCCGTCGGACAAGCCTTTCGGGAGGGACAGCCTATCGTGGAGAACCGGCTCGTTTCCTTAAAAGTCGGACCGCCGGTTTCCTACGCCCGCGCAGAGGCCGCCCTCCCCCTCCGTCTTGGTGACCGCGTGCTGGGCGTCCTGAATGTCCAGAGTACCCAGATGGAGGATTTTGATCAGGACGATGTATCGGTCCTTCAGAATGTGGCCAACCAGGTCGCTATCGCCCTGGAGAACGCCCGCGCTTATGCCCTAGAGCGGGAGGCGGCCGAACGGCTGCGGGAACTGGACCGCTCCAAGCGGCGTTTCCTGGCGAATATGTCGCACGAACTGCGCACGCCGCTGACCAACATCATCGGCTTCGCCCGCCTGATGTTGAAAGGGATAGATGGCCCCCTGACCGACCAGCAGCGGCACGACCTGGAGATTATTTACCATAACGGCGAACACCTGCTGGGCCTGATCAACGACCTCCTGGATATCTCCCAGATTGAGGCCGGGCTGATGGAACTGGAATTCCGGGAGGTGGACTTGGCGGACCTGATCCGCAGTGTGATGGCAACAGCCAGCGCGCTGGTGCGGGGCAAGCCGGTGGTGCTGCGGGACATCATCGCCCCCGACCTGCCGAAGGTTCGGGCGGATCCAGCACGCATCCGGCAGGTACTGCTACGCCTGCTGGCGAATGCGGCCAAATTCACCGACCGCGGGACCATCAGCGTCCGGGCGGAATTTTCCAACGGGGAAGTGCACATTAGCGTGAGCGACACCGGGGCGGGTATCCCGCCCCAATATCTGAGTCGGATCTTTGAACGGTTTGAGCAGGGGGTTATGGAAAACGGTCGCCGGCCCGACGGGGCCGGGTTGGGCCTGGCCCTGAGCAAAGAATTCGTGGAAATGCACGGCGGGCGAATATGGGTGGAAAGTGAAGTGGGCCAGGGGGCCACCTTTACGTTCACCCTCCCCTTAGATTCCGATGCCCCAGCGGATAGCCCTTCCGAAAAACCGGTGGGGGTACGGACGGCCGGAACGTGAGCCAGAGCACAAGAGAGTAAAAGCATGTTTGTGATTGCGATCGCCAACCATAAAGGAGGGGTGGCGAAAACCACCACCTGTCTCTCCCTGGGAGGGAGTCTGGCAGAGCGGGGTATGCAGGTACTGCTCCTGGACCTGGACCCGCAGGCCCACCTGACCCTCTCCCTGGGAGTGCGTCCGGAGGAACTGCGCCACACCGTGGCAGAGGTGCTGTTAAACGAACAATCTCCGGTCGCCATCAGCCGGGAGACATCGGTACCGGGCCTGGACCTGGCGCCAGCCAGTGGGGAACTGATGGTCCTGGACAAGGTCCTGTATGGACGCCCCGGCTACGAATTCCGGCTGCGGGGAGCGCTGAAGCAGATGTCCCCTATATACGATTTCGTCTTAATAGATTGTCCCCCCTCCTTCGGCACACTGACACTCAACGCGCTGACGGCGGCCCATCTCCTGATTGTCCCTGTGCAGTGTGAGTACTACGCCTGGCGCTCCCTGCGGTCTATGCTGGAACTGGTGACACTGGTGCGGGAAAAGACCAATCCCACCCTCCGTTACCGCCTCCTGGTGACACTGTTTGACATACGGAGCAAAATTCACCGGCTGATTATGGAAGAAATGCATCGCCGTTTCCCTGAGGCCCTGTTCCAGACCATAATTCAGGTGGACACTCGCCTGCGAGAGAGCCCGGCGTACGGTCTGCCAGTGGTCCAGTATGCTCCGACCACCCGGGCTGCGGCGCAATATCGGGCGCTGGCAGAGGAAGTCATCCGCTTGACCTTGTTCCCGACCAGAACGGAAACCGTACACCACCCGATTGGGCAACCGGTTGGAGTATGATTGAGGAGCAAACATGGAGCAAATGAAGCGCTCGCTGGAAGAATTGTTCTCAGATTTTACCCCGCCCCCTCCGGAGAGTGAGGAGGTGTCTGCTCCCAGACGGGATGCCGCAATCCCTCCGAAGCCACCTCCGACGCCACCGGCAACAGAGAAGGTATCCCTCCCACCGTACAGGGAGCAAGTCAGCCTTCCCCAACACATTCCACTCATTGCCGCCCAACGGAACATTCGCGTCCAGCTCATAGGGAACGCGTTGATCACCCTGGCGCTGATCCTCTGGATCGGGCTGCTGGTGGGGAGCGCGGTTGTCCATCTCAACAACGCAATGCTCGCTCTGGAGAGGGATACCCGATTGGTAAATGCGGCCCTGGCGGCCAGTAAGGCAATCTCCGAACTCTTTTCGGCCATCGGATATGGAACGATCAGCCGGGATGCGGATGTCTTCGCTCAGAAAGTGTCTCCGGCACGGGAGGAAATGCGCGAGACTCAAAACCGTCTCATAGAAGCGGCGGCGCTTGTCCCCGTGAAGGACCCCCTCTGGTCTGAACTATCCCGCCTTCGCGCCAGCGCGGCAGACGTAGACTCGTATGCCATCTTCCTGACCGACCAGGCGCAGAAAGGGTTGTGGGATGCAGTGGAGGCTATGCAGGTCAGCATTATCCCCTACTACTCCGCCGAAATCACCGAGGCAATAAATCAGATTGAGCAGTTGACGCGCCAGCGCCAGGAGGCGGCCCTGGCCGAAGCGGACACCGCGCGGAAGATGATGCGGGATGTGAGTATTTCCTGGGGAATTGTGCTGGTTCTGGTTCTCCTGGGAATCAACCTGGTCACCCAGCAAAGCATTGCGGAGCCCCTGGAACAGCTGGAGAAAGCAACCTCCCGTTTGGCCGCGGGCCGTCTGGAAGAACGAGTCCCGGTTACGCGGACCGATGAATTCGGCCGCCTGGCGCTCGCTTTCAACCAGATGGCCGACCGGTTACAGGCCCTTTACAACGAACTGGAAGACCGGGTGGCGGAGCGGACGCGCGCCCTTCAGGAAGCCAACTACGCCCTCCAGCGGCGCGCCATTCAACTGGAGGCCAGCGCCGAAGTGAGCCGGGCGATCATCTCCGTCTTCAATGTGGACGAATTGCTGCGCAAGGCCGTCCACCTGATCCGCGACCGCTTCGGCTTTTACCACGCCGGGATCTTCCTGATAGACGAAACCGGCCAATGGGCAGTGTTGCGGGAGGCTACGGGCGAAGCGGGAGAGAAGATGAAAGCCATGGGCCACCGCCTGCAAGTCGGGGAAACCAGCATGGTGGGGTGGACTGCCCTCCATCGCCGTCCGCGCATCGCCCTGGACGTAGGCAAAGATGCCGTCCGCTTCGCCAATCCCCTCCTTCCCTACACCCGCTCCGAGATGACCCTACCCCTGATGGTCGGAGAGCGGCTTCTGGGGGTGCTGAACGTGCAATCCACTGAAGAGGCGGCGTTTGACGAAGACGACATCCGCACCCTCCAGAGTATGGTCGACCAGTTAGCCATCGCCATAGAGAACGCCCGCCGCATCTCCGACGAGGCCACGCTCCTGGAAGCCACCAGCCCCGTCTTTCGCGCCAGCCGCTCCCTGACCACCGCCGCCACTCTGGACGAAGTTGGGCAGGCCATCGTCACCGCCATCGCCGAAACCGGTGCCGAGGGCTGCTTCCTGGCCCTCTTTGAGCCCTCCGGAGATCCTCCGGAGTTTATCCGATTTATCACCACCTGGCGTCAGGACGGGCAATCGCCCATCCAGCCGGGTACCCGTTTTCCCATCACTGCGGCCCATATGCGGTTTGAAACGATGCAACAATTGTGGTCGCTGAGCGATCTGGACCAGCCGTCCTTCCTGAACGAGGAAGAAGCGAACTTTTTCCGGCGCGCAGGGATGCACGCCGTTGCCAACATCCCCCTGCGCATCGGGGAACAGCCGCTGGGATTCATTGTCGCCTACCGGCTGAATCCGGGGCCTTTCTCCGCCGCTGCCCTCCGGCTCTCCGAGGCCCTCACCGATATGGCCTCGGTGGCCGTGGAACGGGTGCGCCTGATGGAGATCCTCCAACAGCGAGCCCAGCAGGAGGAAGTGCTGCGCGTCACCACCGATCAGATTACAGCCACCTTTGACCTTCAGCAGATGTTGCAGACCACCATCCGTCAATTGAGCAAAGCACTGAATGCCACTGGCGGATATGTGGAATTAGGAGCGCAATGACCGACATACAAGCCTGGCGCAAACAAGCCCTACAAGCGATTCTGATCATCCTTGCCATCGGGGCAACACCGGTCGTCGTTTTTGTGGGGATGGAGGCATTTCAGCACCCGGAGCGGGCTGCGGCGGCTCCGGCCTTTTTCGCGCTCTACATCCTCCTGATTTTTCTGACCCTCTTCCGCCGCATCTCCCATCGGGCGAGAGTGATCGGCTTCCTGATAATCGGTTACGCGGTAGCGGTAACCGCCCTGACCCGCGGCGGGCTCATCGGCGACGGACGCCTCTACCTGCTGATCCTCCCTCTGCTGGCCCTGATCCTGGCTGACGTGCACACCGGGGTGATCGCTGGGGCAGTGAGTCTGCTCATCCATATCGTTTTCACCATCTTTGCCCAGGCGGGCTGGCTGGCCCAATGGGTCGTCGTGACGGAAAACCCGATGGCGCTCACGGACTGGCTGACCGCTGCGGCCGTCTTCCTGATGTTGCTGGTTGGTCTGATTGTGCTTCTGGGACTCTTTAACCGGACCCTCCTGCGCGCGCTGGAAGAAACCCGCCGCTCGGCCCAGCAGGTTACCGAAGCATACCGGCAACTGGAAGAGCAGGCTACCGAGCAGAAACAGTATGTCCGCTGGCTGGAACTGGCTGCCCAGGTCGCGCTGCAGGCAGGAGCGGAGAAAAACCCGGACGCCCTGCTATCCCGTGTCGCAGACCAGATCTATGAGCAATTGGCGTTGACCGGGGTGGCGGTGTATACCGTCGGGCCGGGCGGCGAACTGACCATTCAGGCTCAGGCCGGAGGCCCGGTTCAGGAGATCTCCTTGATCGCCCGGGTGGCCCAGCAGACCCGCTCCCCGCATGCCGGCCGGATAGGGCAGGAGTATGAACTGGCATGCCCGATGCGTCTGGGGGAGCAGATTCTGGGAGTCATCGCGATACGTGCCCTCACCGAGATGCCAACCGATGGCGTGGAGGCCCGGGTGCTCCCCCTCATCGCCGACCAACTGGCGGTGGTGCTGGAGAATGTGCGCCTCTTTGCCCAGACCCAGGCGAACCTGCGGGAAATGGAGGCCCTGTATCGCCGCTACACCACCCAGGCCTGGGAACGATTCACCGAGGAGAAACCCGCCACCGTGCAACTCTGGACGGGCGCAGCGGAGGTTCCACCGGGCGTCTGGCAGAACCTCTTTGAGCAAGCCCGTTCTTCCGGGTCGTGGGCAACGGGAGAGGAGAACGGTCGCTACCTGCTGGCTGTCCCGGTCAAATTGAGAGGGGTACCGATCGGCGTGCTGGGGTTGCACCGGGGGCGGGAGGCCGGCCCCTGGCGGCCGGAGGAGATCGCTATGACCGAGGCCGTTGCCGAGCGGCTGGCCCTGGCCGCAGAGAACGCCCGCCTGCTGGAAGAATCTCAGCGCCGCGCTGCCCGTGAGCACCTGGTGGGCGAAATTGCCGCCCGGATACGCGAGACCCTGGATATGGACAGCGTGTTGCAAAGCGCGGCCCAGGAGATCGGCAAAGCGCTGGGCCTCGCCGAGGTGGAAGTGCGGATGATCGGCAACATAACCTGACCGGAAGGATCATTCCGGACAAATTAAGTGGAGGTAAGCGCCTTGAGGAAAAGCATCTGGAATCGGCAAATTCGTCAAAAAGTGTGGGCGACGCTTTTGGGGGCGCTGGGGTTGGTCCTGCTTTTGACCGGCTGTCGGACCTCCCAGCCCAGGATGTACCGGGTGGGCATCATCTGCGGATCGGAATTTTTCCTTCCGGTGGTGGAGGGCTTTAAGGCGAAAATGGCCGAATACGGCTATGTAGAAGGGAAAAATATCACTTACACTATACCGGCACCGGATCCGCGGCCGGCCGAGCAGCGGCGCATGGCCGAGGAGTTTGTGGCAAGTGGAGTAGACCTGATCCTGGCAGTCCCCAGCGAGCCAGCCATAGAGGCAAAACAGGTTACTCAGGGGATAGATATTCCTGTAGTGTTCGCCTATGCGGGCATTGAAGACGGCAGCCTGATCACCGACTCGCGCCAGCCAGGGGGTAACATCACTGGCGTACGTTTCCCCGGCCCGGAACAGATCGCCAAACGCCTGGAGATTCTGGTGGAAATAGTTCCTCAGGCTCGCCGGGTCTGGATCGGCTATCAAAGGGATTACCCCAACACGGAGCCCGCCCTGGCCGCGCTGCGCCCACTGGCATCTTCTCTGAACGTGACACTGGTGGAGGTCCCTGCCCTCACCGTGGAGGAACTCCGCGCCGACCTGGCCGCGCGGGCTGCGGCGGAAGACATCGGCATAGATGCCATCATCCTGATGCCGGATATTCTCAACCACTCGCCGGAAGGCTGGGCAGAGATCAAAACATTCGCCAGGGAACACAAAGTACCCATTGGCGGCAGTTTTCTCTACACGGTGGAGGAGGGAGCACTCTTCGGAAACTGCAACGACCTGTTCAAAGTAGGAGAACTCGCCGCGGTTCCGGCCGATAAAATTCTCCGGGGAACTCCCGCCGGTACCATCCCGGTCCTCACACCGAATGACGAGTTATACGTTAACCTCCGCGTGGCGCAGGATTTGGGAATACAGATACCGGATCACCTGCTGGCACAGGCCGTCCAGGTCGTCCGGTAAGTTTCCACCCCCGTTACCGAAAGGTGTTGTGAACATGTCGGGACAAAGCAGGAAACCCAGGCCTCCACGCAGCCTGAGAACCACCCTAGCTATCGCTTTTGTGCTTTTGAGCATATTTGTTCTGTTGATCACCAGCGGCATTCAGGCGTTTTTCGCTATTCAGACCCAGCAGGAGATCATCGTCAGTAACCAGCAGATCATCGCTCAGGAGGCCGCCAATCGGGTTGCCCTGTTTTTAGAAGAGAAAATCAGCACACTGGAAGCGGTTGCAAAAACCGGGGACCCGCTCTATGCCTCCCAGGAGGAGAAGAAACTCTTCCTGAGCCGATTGGTGGGCCTGGACCCCGCCATCCAACAGGCAATGATGTTAGATTGGCAAGGGCGCGAACTGGCTGGCATCTCCCGGGTCTCGCAAGCGGCGTCCGTCCAACTAGCCCAGCGCATCGGAAGCGACGTGATCCAGCAGGTCCAGGAGACGGGCCGATATATCGGCCCTGTTTACGTGGATGAGAAGACCCACGAACCGATGACAGTACTGGCAGTAGCCATCACGAACATTTTAGGCGAATTTCGGGGTATACTGGTCGCAGAAGTGAATCTGAAATTTATGTGGGAACTGGTGGATCGGCTGAGCGTTGGGGAAACCGGGCGGGCCTACGTGGTGGACCGGCAGGGGAATCTGATCGCCTTCGGTGACATTTCCCGGGTTCTGCGGGGCGAAAATGTGGCCCATCTGCGGGAGGTCGCGGAATTCATCCGCAGTTCGGCCTCATTTGATGAGACCGGGGCAGGGATCTCACAAGGTATTGTGGGGGACCCAGTGGTCAGCACGTACGTCCCGCTGGAAACGCCCGACTGGGCCGTGGTGACGGAACTGCCGATCCTGGAGGCCTACCGGCCAATAATCCGCACGACGGCGATTGCCGGGACTTTTTTGCTGGTGATGGCGATGATTGCCTGGGGCGGAGGAACCTACCTGGCCCGCCGCCTGTCGGCTCCACTGCTTGACCTGACCACCGTGGCCGGGCGAATCGCCGGAGGGGAAATCCACCTCCAGGCCGCGCGAGAAGGGCCCGCCGAGGTAATCACTCTCGCCGATGCCGTCAACCGTATGACGGCGCAACTCCGCGAACTGATCGGCACCCTGGAGCAGCGCGTGGCTGACCGCACCCGCAACCTGCGGGCTGCAGCAGAGGTCGCCTGGTTTGCCACCACACTGCTGGACCCCAGGGAACTGTTACAGCAGACCGTGGAGTTCATTCGCGATCGGTTTGGTCTCTATTATGTGGGCATCTTCCTTCTGGACGAAACAGGTCGCTGGGCCGTGCTGCGCGCCGGGACCGGTGAAGCCGGTCGCCAGATGATATCTCAGGGCCACCAATTGGAGGTGGGCGGTCAATCTATGATCGGTCAGTGCGCCGCCCGAGGAGAGGCGCGCATCGCGCTGGATGTCGGTGAAGAGGCGGTCCGCTTTGATAACCCGCTGCTGCCGAGGACGCGCTCCGAGATGGCGATCCCCCTGCGCGCCCGGGGCCGGGTGATCGGCGCGATGACCGTGCAGAGCACGGAAGAGGCCGCCTTTGATGAAGCAGACATCGCCGTGATGCAAACGATGGCCGACCAGGTGGCGGTGGCTATTGACAATGCCCGCCTCTTTGCCCAACTCCAGAACGCGCTGGAGGCGGAACGTCGCGCCTATGGCGAGATCAGCCGTCAGGCCTGGGCTGACCTCTTGCGCTCCCGGCCCCAGTGGGGCTACCGCTACGTCCATGACACCCTTGCCCCGATAGAGAGCGCTTGGGATGCCCGTATGCTTCAAGCGGTCCGGACAGGCCAAAGCGTGGTAGGAGATGGATCCGGGTTGTCCACATTAACAGTACCCATCCGGGTGCGCGATCAGGTTGTGGGCGTGCTGAATTGCCGCAAAGAAGAGATCGGGCAGACCTGGACTACCGATGAGGTCTCTCTGCTGGAGGCGCTGGCCGAGCAACTGGGAGTCGCCCTGGAAAGCGCCCGCCTCTATGATGAGTCTCAGCGTCGGGCGATCCGCGAGAAAATGATCGCCGAGATGACGGCCCGCCTTCGGGCATCCCTGGATCCGGATACCGTCCTGAAAACCACCGTCCAGGAATTGGGACGGATCCTGGGCGCCCAATGGGCGGCGGCGGAGATTACCGGTCCGGTTGCGGCAAGCGATACCCCTGCCGTCCCCACCGAGGAGGTGCGCAAATGATAACCTTCTGGATTGACCTGATCGCATACGGCGCAACCGCGGTGATCTCGGTGGCCTTGATGTTCATCGTGCTGGGTTCCAGCGTGCGCTCCAGGATCAACTGGATATTCAGTTTACTCATGCTCATCATTGCCGCCTGGTCTGTCTCCGCGGTCATTCTACGGATCACCCTCTGGCGGGTTACCCAGGTTACCGGAGTCCATCAGTTCTGGATGGAAATCGGGACGCTGATGTTTATGTTCATCGCTCCGGTGCTGCTGGTTTTCAGTGCGGCCTATACGCAGACCCGGGCCCGCTGGCCGTACGTGCTGGCGCTCGCGGTTGGTCTGGCGATCGGCCTCTTCGCCCTGCCCCTTTTCCGACACCAGATCGTCTTCAATGTGCGTCTGGGGCCAGATGGAACGATTTTCTGGAAACGAACCCCGCTGAGTTTCTTTACCTCCGTGCCGTTGATTGTGGGCGCTGTTCTGGCCCTGTACCTCCTTTGGCGCGAGTGGCCGCGAACGCGCGAGGTCGTCCTGCCCGTTGCCGTTTCTATCCTGTTTCTCACCGGGACGGTGTTCTCTCTCATATCCCTGCCGTTCCCCACGATGAGCCTCTCTACCCTGATTGTGGTCGGCATAATGGGCTACGCGGTGCTGAACCGGCAACTCTTCGGCCCGCTGCGCGCGCTGACCCGAGAACTGGAACAGCGCGTAGAGGAACGGACCCGGCAACTGCAGGAGGTTGCCGCTCAACTGGAGGAAGCGAACCGCAACCTGTCCCGGCAGATGGCGCAAATGGAGGCCGCCTCCGTGGTAGCCCGAGAGGCCGCGACCATCCGGGATATCCAGACGCTGCTGGATCAGACCGTCCGCCTCATCTCCGAGCGCTTTGGCTTCTACCACGCGGGCATTTTCCTCATAGATGAAGCCGGGAAGTACGCCATCTTGCGCGCCGCCTCTTCGGAAGGCGGGCAACGGATGCTGGCCCGCGGTCACCAACTGGCCGTGGGCGAGGTCGGCATCGTCGGCTACGTTGCCGGGACCGGGAAACCGCGCATCGCCTTAGACGTGGGGGAGGATGCGGTCTTCTTTGATAACCCCGACCTGCCTGAAACGCACTCTGAGATGGCGCTCCCGCTGAAAGTCGGCGAACGGGTCATCGGCGTGCTGGATGTCCAGTCCACCGAACCGGCGGCCTTCACCGAAGAGGACATAACCATCCTGCAGACGATGGCGGACCAGATCGCGCTGGCGATAGAGAACACCCGCTTGCTGGCGGAGGCCCAGGATCGCCTGCGGGAGGTGACGACCCTCACTCGCGAATATGCCCGCCGGGAGTGGGAGCAACTGGTCTCCGAGCGCCCGGGGTGGGGATATATCTACGATGGAGTGGAAGTGCGGCCCGTAAAACCGGCATCCGACTCCCTCGGGGGGCAATCCGCCTTTACCCTCCCGTTGCAGGTGCCTGAAGGAGAGACCATCGGGCGCATCTCCGTGGCCCTTCCGGACCGCGCGCCGACCTCCGAAGAGATCGCCCTGGCTCAGGCAGCGGCCGAGCAGGCGGCTCTGGCTCTGGAAAGTGCCCGCCTGTTTCAACAGACCCAGCGCACCCTGCGCGAAATGGAGACCCTGTACCGGGCCAGCCAGGCAATCAGTGCTGCCCAAACTCCCGATGAAGTGCTGCGCGCATTTGTGGACCATGTGATCCCGTCGCAGATTAACCGCTGTGTGGTTGCCCTTTTTGATCCGAGCAGCCTGCCGGAAACGCCCGTTGTAGAAGTAGTGGCTGCCTGGGAACAGGGGGTGGAGCGCTCCCCCTCGCTGGGACGGCGCTGGAGCGCGGCCCAGATTCCCTTCATTGCCCAAATGGTCAGGGAGCCGGTGGCAATCTCCGACGTGGAAACTTACCCCGATGTAGACGAGACATCCCGATACATCTTTCGCCATGTCCTGGGCGTACGGGCTGTTCTGTCCATCCCCCTGCTGATCGGCGAGCAGTTGCGGGGCTGGCTGATGGTAGAGTCCCTGCGCGAGCCCTACGAATTCACCGAGCAGGAGATCCGCCTCTATCGGACCTTAGCGGACCAGGCCGCTCAGGCCTTGGAGCGGATGCGGCTCTTTGAAGAGACCCAGCGGCGGGCCGAATGGGAACGCGTCCGGGCCGAGATCGCGGCCCGAGTGCGCGCCTCCACAGACATAGACACCATCCTGCGCACCGCCGTTCGGGAACTGGGACGGGCGTTCCGGGCCACAGAGGGAACGATTCAGTTGCATACAGGAGACGGAAGGTAAACCGTTATGAAACAGAAAGCCTATCGCTGGCGTTTTCTGAACACTTTACGCGGGCGGATATCTGGAGTGACCGTGATCATTGTCCTCCTCCTCCTCGTCGGAAGCGTCCTGATCGGTGTTCAATTGATCCGTATCCGCCGCGCCATAATGGAAATCCAAACATCCACCCGCTACCTGGAAGCCGCGCTGGTCGCCGCTCAACAGGCAGCCGAACTGGTCGCCAGCGTTCAGCAAGGTGTGACCAGTGAATCAGACCCTGACCAGTTTGTCCGCCGTATTGCTCCCACACTGCTGGCGCTGGAACTCCAGCGCAATCGGCTGCGAGTAGAAGCACAGGAACTGCCCCCCGGAAGCGCGCTGCGAGCGCGCATGAGTACGGTCGCTATGGTTCTGGGAAACCTGACCGCTGTGGCCCGCCAGGTTATCCGCTCAGTAGATGAAGGAGATTACGACCTGGCAAAATACCTGGTCGCTCAGCTGGTAGTGAACTATCAGCTGGTAGAGCAGGAAAGCGAAGGATTACTGCTGATAGCCCGATCGCGCCATGAGCAGGCAGAGGCAGAAGCTCGTGTATCCATCCAGCGGATTGCCCTGATCGTTCCTGTGATCAGTGCACTGCTACTTTTCGCCATCGTTGGTCTCGCCTGGGTAGGTCTGCGCGGAATCATCACCGGAATGGGGCTGCTTTCCCGTTCTGCGCAGCAATTAGCAGAAGGCCGTCTGGAAGAACGGGTCCCTGTTCGGGGTCTGGAGGAATTCCGCCTCCTGGCCCAAACCTTCAACTCAATGGCTGCGGAACTCCAGCAGATGTACACCGGTCTGGAGCGACTGGTGGCCCAGCGCACCGCTGAACTGGCCCGCCGGACGGCACAACTGGAGGCTGCGTCGCAAGTGGCCCGCAGAGCCGCTGAAATTCGCGACCTGGACACCCTGCTGAACGAGACCGTCCGCCTCATCTCCGACCGTTTCGGCTTCTATCACGCCGGAATTTTCCTGGTAGATGACCTGAAAGAGTACGCGGTCCTGCGCGCTGCCTCCTCCGAGGGCGGGCAGCGGATGCTGGCCCGCGGCCACAAACTGGCGGTGGGGAGAGTCGGTATCGTCGGCTACGTGGCCGGAACCGGCAGGCCCCGCATTGCCCTGGACGTGGGGGCGGATGCCGTCTTCTTTGACAACCCCGACCTGCCTCTCACCCGTTCCGAGATGGCCCTGCCGCTGAAAATCGGTGAAGAAGTGATCGGCGTGCTGGATGTGCAATCCGTGGAACCGGAGGCATTCACCGAAGAGGATATCGCAGTCCTGCAGACGCTGGCCGATCAGGTGGCCCTGGCCATCCAGAACGCCCGCCTGCTGGAGGAGAGCGAGCAGCGGTTGCGGGAACTGGAAGCGGTCTACGGCGAGCGGGCCCGTCGGGCCTGGCAAGAAGTGACGACCCGTCGGTCGCCGGGATACCGCTATACCCGTGTGGAGGTGGAACCTCTTCCCGGCCCAATGACCGCTCCGGCAGAACTCACCGATGGGCATCAACTCACCATTCCCCTCCGCCTCTGGGGGCAGACGGTGGGGACAATCACCCTGCGCCGGGACCCGGATATGCCGCCGTGGACGGCGGAGGAGCGCCGGCTGGCCGAGGACCTGGGCGACCAGATCTCCCTGGCGCTGGAGAGCGCCCGGCTGATGGAAGAAACCCGCCGCCATGCGGAACGGGACCGCCTCATCGCCGAGATTACAGCCCGGGTGCGCGCCTCTATGGACCCGGAAACCATCCTGCGCACCGCGGCGCGAGAATTGGGTACAGCATTGGGAGTGGACCGGGTGCTCGTACAATTCCGAACTGCTCCGGCGTCTATTGGTAGTGCTCCCGCTACTGAGGAAAAGCGATAAATTACAGGAGGCCATCGTGGAGATGTACGATGTAGTAATCATTGGGGCCGGCCCTGCGGGGATCTCCACCGCCCTTCACTTAGAATGCCTGGCACCTCACCTGGTAGAACGCACATTGATCATAGAAAAGGCCCGCCATCCCCGTCCGAAACTCTGTGGAGGAGGAATTCTCCACGACGGGCTGGTGATTCTGAAGGCACTCGGTCTGGATGGCACACAACTTCCCCTGTTCCGGGTGTCCCGCGCCCACTTTACATTTCAAGGGTATGAAACCGTGTTCTCGTCGCAACCGGAGCGCGCTCTCCATATCATCCGTCGTGAGCCGCTGGACGCCTGGCTGGCAGATGCCGCCCGAAAGCGCGGTTTTACGATCCACGAGGAAGAACCAGCACGGCAGATTATTCCGGGAGAGCGATTCGTAGAAGTTGTAACCTCTCGCAACACCTATCGGGCCCGGGTTGTCGTCGGTGCTGATGGCGCCCACAGTCTGGTCCGTCGGACTATCGCCGGGAACTTCCGCCTCCCATACTCGCGCGCTCTGGTCCTCTGGGTTCCTCCCAGCGAAAAATCTTCCCACCACCCGGAGGACGCCTACTTTGACTTCACTTGTATGACGCAGGATATTCCCGGGTACGTGTGGGATTTCCCGATAATAATGGACGGTCAGGTAATGCGTTGCTGGGGGATTACGGACAATAATATCGGCCCCCATTACCCCCAGCGGTTGCGGCCGTTCCTCGCGGCAGAGATGGCCCGTCATGGGTACCGTATGGAAGATCATCCCCTCTACGGGGAATCGGTGCCCCATTTCAGCCCGCAGAACGCATTCTCTGCTCCGCACATTCTGCTGGTGGGGGACGCCATTGGAGTGGATGTTCTCTATGGGGAGGGAATCGCTCCGGCACTGGAATACGGGCGGCTGGCGGCAGAGGCGATCGTTGACGCTGGGGAGCGGAACGACTTCTCCTTTCGTAATTATCGCCAGCGGGTACTCCAGAGTGAAATGGGGAAAGCCCTCCGGCGACGCGCAGCCTTTGCAAAAACGTTCTTCCGCCTCCGCAGCCCGGTGATCCAGCGATGGATCTGGGGACGATTGAGTGCACTGGTGCGATGGTCCACTGAACGTTTTTTAGTCAATTGGGCATCCGGAGAACCCAGGGGAACCATTCGGACAAGAAACTTGGGCAGTCACTCCGAAAAGTGGTAAGCGTTGGGCAAGAAAGACGAAAAAACACTGTTTACCGGAGTCGCTACAGAAACTTGAGGAATAATGATATGGATAAGACCGTAAAAACCCGCGTGGATTTTCAATACTTAAATCGGTTGCTGATCCGCTGGGGGCCTCACTACCCCCATCGGATCAACCTATTCGCCGTCTTATCTGCCATTCCTACTTCCGCCCTTGGCGTTTACTACGTATTAACAGTCATACCGCTGACCATCCAGCAGATTGTCTGGCTGATACTGGTGCTGCTTGTCCTTGAACCTCTCGTGGTCATTGCCGGGCAACGATATATCTCACAAATCACCCGGAATATGCGATCTGCCTTATCCACTCCGCCCAATCAGCGTTCAGAGGACTTAGAAGGTGCAGCATGGCAAGAAGTGACTGCCTTCCCCCGACGGATGGTGCTTCGCACCTTCCTCCACCTGTGGGGCATCCTGGTTGTGCCGGGCACAATGATCTTTTACGCAATCGCCCAAATAAAGACGCAGTACCTCCCCTACCTTTTCGTTGGGAACTGGATTGCGACGACGTGGGTAGCGATCTTCCATTACTTCTTCCTGGAATGGGCCCTATGGCCAGCGCGCAGGGCCTTGCTCCCTCGCTCTCCTGAAATCCAGCAACGTTACCTATCCGGGGCAAACGCCCGCTCCAAAATATTGATCATTATCACTGCGCTCATCTTAACAACCTCCTTGATGATGGTGACAGTGGCCATTCGGAAAAGCGCGCAGGCTATCGCACCGGGAGCGAATCCCGTGCTGGTTCTTCGTAGTTTGCAAAATCATATGCTCTTCATTGGCGGAACTTCTTTAACTTTCAGCATACTCTTTGCCATACTCCTCGCACGCTCTATTACCACCCCCATCCAGAATTTGGCAAACGCTATGACCGAAGTGGAAAGGGGGAGCCTCAGCCAGCGCGCAGAACTGGTTTCCACCGATGAGACGGGTCAACTGACCATTGCTTTTAACCAAATGGTCAGTCACTTGGAGGTACTCCAGACCGGTCTGGAAGAGCAGGTAGCCCAGCGGACGGCGGACCTGGCCCGCCGGACCGCGCAATTGGAGGCAGCGGCATCCGTCGCCCGGCGGACCGCCGAAATTCGCGACCTGGACACCCTGCTGAACGAGACCGTCCGCTTTATCTCCGAACGTTTCGGTTTCTACCACGCAGGCATATTCCTTATAGATGATTTGGGCGAGTACGCCGTCCTGCGCGCGGCATCCTCCGAAGGTGGGCAGCGGATGCTGGCCCGGGGCCACAAACTGGCTGTGGGGAAAGTGGGAATTGTGGGGTATACCGCTGGGACGGGGAAGCCCCGCGTTGCGCTGGACGTGGGGACGGATGCCACCTTCTTTGACAACCCAGATCTCCCGCTCACCCGCTCAGAAATGGCCCTGCCGCTGAAAATCGGAGATCGGGTGATCGGCGTACTGGATGTGCAGTCCGAGGAACCGGCTGCGTTCACCGATGAGGATGTCGCCGTTCTGCAAACGATGGCCGACCAGATCGCGCTGGCGATTGAGAACATCCGCCTGCTGGAGGAGAGCCAGCAGCGGTTGCGGGAACTGGAGACTCTCTACGGGGAGCGACTCCGCCAGATGTGGGAACGGGTTGAAGGCCTGCCGACCTCCCTCCTCTACGATCGGGTGGAGATCAAAGCGGTGGATTCCCCGGAAGTTCCCCCAGCAACCCAGGATGCTATGGAGAAGAGAGAGGTTACCGCAATCACCGAACCGGATAACGGTCGGGCGGTCCTCGCCGCCCCCCTTCGCCTGGGAGACCGGGTCATCGGTGCCATCGCTTTAGAGGAGACCGACGCGGCTCGTACCTGGTCGGAGGATGAAATTGCCCTGGTATCGGCTGTGAGCGAGCAGGTCGCCCTGGCACTGGAGAGCGCCCGCCTCTATCAGATGGAGCAGCGCCGCCGCTTCATCGCCGACACTCTTCAGAATATCGCCCGCCTGGTCGGTTCCACTCTGGACCTGCATGAAGTTACCGAGCGGTTGCTGGATCAGCTGGAACGGTTGATCCCCTTTGACACCGCGGCCATCCACCTCATCCACGGCGAGCAGAGGGAAATCCTTGGCGGACGAGGAATCAACCTGGAGACCACCCGAAGATGGTTGCAAAAGCAACCGCCTCTCTCTCAGGACCCGTTGCTGAATGAGGTGATCCGGACGCGGACTCCGGTGATTGTGAGAGATACCCGTACCGACCCGCGGTGGAAACGTCCGGGTGCCCGTTCCGGGATGGCCATCCCCCTGCTCCTGGCCGATCAGGTAATCGGCCTCCTGCTGGTAGACCACCACCAGCCGGGGGTGTATGACGCAGAGACCGCTACATTAGCCAGCGCGGTCGCCGCCCAGGCAGCCATCGCGATCCAGAACGCCCGCCTCTACTCGGAGGCCGAGCGGACCGCCCGCCAGATGCAGGCGCTCTACGAGACCAGCCGCGTGCTCTCTGCCTCTCTGGAAGAGGAAAAGGTGCTGCGAGCAATCCTGGAGACCATTTCCCGACTGATGGATTGCGAGTTTGCCACCATCTCGCTGGTGGATGAGATGGAAGGCACCATCGGCATACGCTACGGTATCTGGCAGGGGCAGTACAACGTTTTTCCCGAATGGATTGAGATGGCCCGTTATCCGCTGGACCATCCGGATATCATCGCCGATGTGTATCGCACGGGCCGGACAGAGATTATCGCGGGGTGGGATGACCGGTTTAACCGGGAGATTTACGAAAAATTCGGCCACGAGCGGCTGTTGCGGATTTTTATGCCCATCCGGGTGCGGGAACGGACTCTGGGGGTAATAGAAGTAGGGTACGACTACTCCATAAAGCAAACTATTACCGAAGAAGAGGTGAACCTGCTGGCAGCCCTCGTGGACCAGTCGGCGGTCGCCCTTTATAATGCCTACCTCTTCGCGGAGACCCAGGAGCGTGCCAACGAGCAGGAAGGTCTGGCCCGCATCGCCGCCCTGGCAGTATCTACGCTGGAACTGGATGAACTGTTGCGCGGGGTGCTCCAGGAAGCCGTCTCTCTGGCGGAATCGGAGGGCTGTGTTCTGTTTCTATCCGATGAAACCGCCTATACTTTGCAGCCAGCCCAGGTGCTATTGCGGGGCAATTTCCTGACCGACCTCCAGTGGCAGATCCCGATAGACGCACCGGGGATGGAACAGAGCATCTTCCGCCGAGGAGGAGCCTATTATTCCAACATAGGCCTCGGCGACCCCAACATTATCCCGGCTTATATGCCCTATATGGAACGGTTGGGAGTGCGGAATTTCTGCGGCGTGGCTTTGCGGGTACGGGATCAAAACATCGGAGAACTCTACTTTGTCAACCGCCCCGGCGGCTTCGGACATAACGAAGTGCGTCTGGCCCAGGCGATCGCGGGCTATCTGGCCAACGCCCTGGCTAACACCCGCCTGCTTCAGGAAACCCGCCTTCGCGCCGAGGAGTTGGCTGTTCTGAACGAACTGGGCCAGACCCTCACCGCCCGCCTGAACGTGGAAGAAGTCATAGAAGCGGCCTATCAGGGTGCCTCCCGTTTGCTGGATACCACGAACTTCTACATCGCCTTCTACGAACCCGAATCGCAGACCGTTTCCTTCCCTCT
>CAKZOY010000311.1 GCA_937138275.1 uncultured Chloroflexota bacterium | reverse complement strand
TCCCCCAGCGGGACAAACTGAACAGCCCCCGGTGGAATGGGCAAAGACAACTCCTTCATCGGCCAGCCCCACGGCCCGGCCGCTCGCCGGACCTGGCCCGCAAGGTCCGTCAAAGAGACGAAGAGAGGCCCCCGCGCTGCCGCGGGGAGGTCCAGCACAAGGGTGTGATATGCCTCCTCCGGCAGAGGCGGAAGCGCAGCGGTGGCCTCGCCGCCGCCCAGGGCGCGGACGCGGACGGTGCCCCCGTCCGTCGGGCCGCGCCAGTGCAGGTAGAGGCGGAGGGTATCGGGATTCGTCCGGTCGTAGTCGCTGCCAATCAGGGTAGGCCCGCCTGCAAAGGGAACGTACCACGGGTGCAGGGTGAACGGCGCGCGCCGGGAGAACCCCACGTCCAGCCAGGCCAGCGAGGTGAACGGTTCGCCGCGGTCGGTGGGAAGGGGCTCAAATCCGGCGTCGGTGACGGTATATGCGCCCAGGACCAGATGGTAGCGGCCGGGCGGGAGATTGGGGTAGAGGGGAAGCACCAACCGTTCCCAACGCACTTCGCCGGGGCCTGTATCTGTGCCCAGGTAGCGGTCAGCCTGGGCATACTCCCGCCCCTCGGCATTGGTCAGGCGCAGGGTGAAGGACGGGGCGCGGTCCGAGGGCGCCGTCCGCCGCCAGGCCAGCGTCACCTCCACCGCCCGGCCGGGGGAAAGCGGGCCGGAGGGCAGGCGGTATCCCACCAGTCGGATACCCCCGGCGAAGGAAATGTCGGCAGGAGTGAGAGGGGCGGTCGTTTCCGTCGCCGGGCGGGGATGGACGCGGAATCCCGCGCCCCAGGGCTCCAGAGCGATGCCGGGGAAGTTGTCGTAGTGGGTCAGGAGAAGGGGGCGGTCAAAGCCCGCTTCCTGAATGCGCCGGAGCCAGGTGGCGCCGTAGTCCTCGCCCAAGACGGGGTAAACGTACTCCACGTCCACGTCGGGGCGGCGGCCTTCTACCTGCTGAAGGTACCACATCGGCGTCGCCCGGTGCCAGTCGGCAAGGATGACGGCATCCGGCGGCGCTGTCTCCAGGACGGATTCGGCCGTCTGGCGGGTGGAGGTGTCGGTGGCAAGTTCGGCGGTGCTGGTATGCGCCACGCCGTTCCAGAGACCGGCCCAGATGCCCAGCGCGGCCATAACTGCCGGAAGGGAGCGGAGGAGCGGAGGAGCGGAGGGGCGGAGGAGGAGGTCAGAGAGGGCGGCAGGGAGAAGGCCCGCGGCCAGGGCCATCGGCAGGTAGGCGGGCATCATGTACTCCACCGTCTGCGGGGCGCGGTAGGTCAGGGTGATGTAGGTGTGCAGGGCCCAACTGCCCACCAGGAGAAGGAACAGGGCCCAGTTGCGCCGAAGGAGGGCCAGAGCGCCCGCCAGCATCAGGATCAGGAGGAGGGGGACGAACTGGAATATGAGCAGGGTCGGCAGAAGCGCCAGACGGTGGGGGAAGTCCCGAAGGTTGGCAAAGGCGAACATGTCCCCTGCGAATCCCTTCGCCAGGACATGCCAGAGGAAGCCCTGGAGGGTATCCAGACCGGACGGAGCCAGGGGGGCACCGCGCGCGCCCTGGATGGGCAGGTAGGCCAGGGGCAGAAGCCCCAGCAGGAAGGCCAGCGCGGGCCGCGTCCAGCGGCGCGGCTGGCGCAGAATCCGCCAGTCCACAAATAAAATGTAGAGGCCCAAAAAGAGGGCGACGAAGGCCAGGGAGGGATGATGGCCGATCCCCAGGCCGAGGGCCAGGCCCAGAAGCGCCAGATGGCAGTCCCGACGGTCGGCGGCGAAGCGGGCCAGCGCGTAGAGGGCGAGGGCGGCAAAGAAAAGGGTGGGCATGCGAATGTTGGCGGTGGTGGCCTGGGCCCAGAAGGTGGTGGAGGTCCCCAGGGTCAGCGCGGCGATCAGACCGCCGGTCCGGGCGAGGGAAGGCGAAGCCCCCAGTTGTTGGGCCCAGAGGCGGGCGGCGCGGCCAAGCCACAGGAGGGTGAAGGACGCCAGGACGGCGCTCATCAGGTTCAGCCGAAGCGCTGGGGTGCCGATGGGGACCAGTCGGATAAAGAGATGGCCCGCCATTGTGTAGAGGGGATAACCGGGCGGATGGGCCACCCCCAAGAGCGCGGCCACCAGTTGGAATTCGCCGCTGTCAGCGGGGAGGACGTCGCGGGAGAGGGTGAGAGCGTAGAGGAGAAACGAGAATCCCCCCACACCGATGTCGGCCAATCGGTCGGCCCGGCGGGGGGAAAGAAAGGGCCGTTCGCTGAGGGATACGAATGCCAGGATCAACCCGGAGAGCAGGAATAGGAAAGAAGACTCCAGGGGCGGCCGTCGCCAGGGCCAGAGGACGATGACCAGAAGCGGTACGGCAAGCCAGAGAGTGGCACTGCCGGGGAGGGGAAGACGGGAACCCAGGAAATACCCCGCCGCCGCGGCCAACGGCATCAGTGCCAGGAGGAGAACCACCGGGAGGGGCAACGCGATGCTCTCCAGGATCAGGCGGAGACATGCCAGTCCCAGCAGAACCCCAACGATGCGGTTGAGCCAGTGCGAAGGGTGCATCAAGGGCGATTATACCGCGAAAGGGGCGTAGAGAAAAATGCAGCGAAAACAGCCATGGGCTTGCGCAGTAATTCGCCCTGTATGGAAAGGGGTGGGGTGTGGGGTTTGTGGGGGCAGCGAAGCCGCCCCCACAAACCCCACTTTCCCCCTTTTCACGGGCGCGCCACTCCCGCGAAACGATTTGCTGCGCAAGCCCAGGATGGCCCCTCCGCTTGCATTTCCAGGTTTCTGGGGGTATACTCTCGCTGGAGATTCGGTACATTGTCTCGCCGTAAACCTCCACGAATTGCGCAGTTCCGGAGGGGGCTATGGAGCGGAGGACCTACAGGGGAGAAATAGAACCCCAGGCATTGGCCGAAGCGCTGGCCATGCAGTTCAACCGGGGCAGCCTGATGGCCCAGCGAGTCGGCAAGGGCGACCACGTCCTGGTGCAGATTGCCACCCGGGATTGGGACTGGAGCGGGCCCCAGAGCGCTCTCACCGTGGGCATCAGCCGGGTGGAAGGAGGGATACAGGTCACCATGGGCCAGCAGCGCTGGCTGGGCGCCGTCGCCGACCTGGCCCAGACCGGCCTGATGGCCCTCGTCAACCCCCTCTCCATCATCACCCGCATAGACGACATCGCCCGCAGTATCGCCGGCCTGACCCTTCCCCAGCAGGTCTGGCAGGCGGTGGAACACTATTGCGAGAGCGTCGGCGCGCGGCCGGGCGAAAGCATTGCCGAAGAGATGATCGTCTGCGCGTACTGCGGGGTGGAGAACCCTTTCCAGGCGGTCAAGTGCTCCGCCTGTGGCGCGCCGCTGGCCGAATCCCGGCCCATCCCCTGCCCCCGCTGCGGGAAGCGCTCTGCCCCCGCTGCCCGTTTCTGCAGTTCCTGTGGCGCGCCCCTCCAGCCATCTGGATCGCCCGCCCCCATCCCTTCCGCGCCCTTCCAGCGCGGCCCCCGCCCGACGTGAAGAATTTTTCACCGCAGAGACACAGAGAACACAGAGGGGAGAGCGCGTAAAATATTATGATTATATCAAAAACACGCGCCCTCTGCGTCTCTGCGGTGCAAAACACACAGGAGGTGATCCCGATGACCGACTTTCTCTTCCGGGAAGACCTGGAAGAACTGGACCCCTTTATGGCCGACCTGATTCGCTGGGAGGCGGAACGGCAGGCCCGCAAACTCATCCTCATCCCCTCCGAGTCCTACGCTCCCAAAGCCGTCCGGGAGGCCCTCGGTTCCGTCTTCCAGAACGTCTACGCCGAGGGCTACCCCCCGTTGCGGATGACCCGCGATCCGGAAGAGCGGCTGCGAGACGTAGCCTGGCAACTGGCCTTCTACCGCCGCTATGCCGACCGCCGCTTCTATAAGGGCGTGGACTACGTCCACCTCGTGGAGTGCGTCGCTCAGCGCCGCTGCGCCGAACTCTTCGCCCACGACTCCGTCCGCCCCGAACACATCTTCGTCAACGTCCAGTCCCTCTCCGGCGCCGCCGCCAACCTCGCCATCTACCTGGCCCTGATGAAACCGGGGGACGTCCTGATGGGAATGGACCTCTTCCAGGGCGGCCATCTGACCCACGGCTCCGAGTTCAACATCTCCGGCAAGTGGTACCGGCGGGTCTCCTACGGCGTGGACCCGAAGACGGAGCGGCTGGACTACGAGGCCATTCGGGAACTGGCCCATCAGCATCGCCCGCGGGTCATCGTCGCCGGATACACTTCCTACCCCTGGGCGCCCGATTGGCACGCCTTCCGCGCCATCGCCGACGAAGTGGGGGCGTATCTCGTGGCCGACATCGCCCACACTGCCGGAATGGCCGCGGCCGGGGTGTATCCCAACCCCGTCGGCATCGCCCACGTCACCGTCTTCACCACCCACAAGACCATCTGCGGGCCGCGCGGGGCGTGCATCCTCACCACCGACGAGGCCATCGCGCAGGCGATAGACATGGCCGTCTTCCCCGGCGAACAGGGCGGCCCGCACGTCAACAAATGGGCGGCGATGGCCGTCGCCTTCCTGCTGGCCCGCACCGAGACCTTCCGCCAACTCCAGCGCCAGATCGTCGCCAACGCCCGCGCCCTGGCCGAAGGGCTGAAGAAGCGCGGCATCCGCCTGGCCTACGGCGGCACCAATACCCACCTGCTGGTGGCGGACCTGAAGTCCATCCCCACCGACACCGGGTACCCCGTCTGGGGAGAACCGGCGGCGCGCAT
>CAKZOY010000310.1 GCA_937138275.1 uncultured Chloroflexota bacterium | reverse complement strand
TGTGGGACGTTGTTTGTCCACGGTGAACGGTTTCCCGATGGGGGATTCGGTTTTTGGACCCGTGGGGGGTGGGGCGGCGGGTTCAACGTGATGATGAAATGTACATGGTTCGGCATTACCACGAACGGCCCCAATTCAATGGTGGGGAAATGTTGGGGCAGGGCGCGCCAATATTCGGCAACAATGTTGCCCCATCCATTTAATCGCATTTCCCCATTGACGATATCGCCAAAAACACATTCGCGGTTCTGAACACAAATTGTGACGAAATACGCGCCGCTGGTATAGTCCCAGCGTTGCAGGCGGATTGAGCGACGATGGTGCAGGTCCGGGTTGTATTTCATCGGTTTCTTCCTGCAATCAGGGCACGGCAGTCACGGATTGTCATCTTCCTCCACCCACCACTCTACAAAACCGCGTCCGATTGTCAGGCTTTCCCGGGCCAGACTCAGGGCCCACTCCGCGTCTTCATAACCGTACCGCTCCGAAGGCCAGAGAATTTCCCCTCCCTCCTCCACTGGATAACGGCTACTCACCGCTGCCGGTTCCAAACTCGCCGCAGACTCCACCAGATGTTCTAACTGTTCCCGCCAATGGGATTCGTGAATTTCCGCCAGGAGCGCCCGCAATCGGGATGAGACGTAGTGACTGCGTTCCATCTGCCCCATACAGACCAGCACCGCTTTTACGCTTTTCTCCACCGCTTGCTGGCTGTGGGTCACGCTCCGGTCGTATAGCCCCAAACGGAAAAGGCCTTCCGCTGCCCTCAAATCCCGTTCTCCATCTTCCAGCCACCGACGGGCCCAGGTCACGTTATCCAGCGGAGATAACGGCACCCGCCCCCGGTATGGAACGGGGAACTCCCAGCCGCCGGTATCCGTCCGGCGAATTTGACGCGATGCAATCTCCTGACGGGTGCGCTCCAGCAATGCGGCGATGCCGTCGGCATCGTAGAGGACCACCCCATCCACCGCGATATCCAGATAGAAGGGGTGATGGTTCTCCAGCCCCCGCCGGAATCCCTCCTCCGTGACGACAACGAGGTCCACCCATACACCGTCGGTCCCCAGCGCTCGCCGCAGGGCGATCAGGGCGCGGTCGCGCTCCCGGGGCTCCATCGTCGGACCAGCCAGCACAACCAGCAGGTCCACATCCTGGGGCGCCTGTTCCCCGCGCGCCGCCGAACCGAAGAGGATCAGCCCCCGGATGTCCTCCCGAACCCCGCGCAACCTTTCGCAAATATCCTGGAGCGACTTATCCACCGCTCTCACCCTTCCGCGGCTCAACGCTCTCCGCGTCTCCCCGCGCCCTCCGCGTCTCTGGGGTGACCCCCTACCCTACACCACCGCATCCAGCATCTCATACACCCGCCGGACGGCGTAGGCCACCTGCTGGGTCGCCTTATTCGGGCAGACCATCGCACAGACACCGCAGCCCTGACAGAGGGCCTCAATCACTTCGGCATACGGCCCGCCCATCTCCAGCACCCGTGCGCCGTACGGACAGGCCTGGACGCACAGGCCGCAGGCGGAACAGAGGCGGGGATTGACCTGCGCCACCGTCCGCGTCGTCTCCACCTGACCGCGGGCCAGCAGCGCCGCCGCCCGCATCGCCGCGCCCCGGGCCATCGCAATCGTCTCATCCACCGCGCGCGGCGAATGGGCCAGCCCGCAGACGAAAATCCCCCGCTGGGTGAAGTCCAGCGGCCGCATCTTGGGATGCTCCTCCCGGAAGAACCCGTACGCGTCCACCGGCACTCCCAGCGCCTCCGCCAGCGCCCGACTATCGTTGGGCTCAATGCCGGTGCTGAGCACCAGCAGGTCCGCCGGGAGCACCACCTCCTGCCCGGCGATCGGCTCTACCAGCCGCACCTGCAGGCCGTCCAGCCCCGCCGTCACCTGCGGCTTATCGGGCAACTCGTAGCGCAGGAAGACCACCCCCTTCTCCCGCGCCTGGCGGTACGCGTCCTCCCGGAAGCCGTACGTGCGCATCTCGCGGTAGAGGACGGTCACCCGGGCATTGGGGTTGCGCTCCTGAATCGCCAGCGCGTTGACCACCGCCTTGGTGCAGCAGATACGGCTACAATACGGCCGCTCCGGCTCCCGCGACCCCACACACTGAATCATCACCACGTTTTCGGGGACGGTCTGTCCCTCCGCCAGCATCCGCTCCAGTTCCCGCTGGGTCACCACCCGGGGGTCTTGGCCGTAGAGATACTCCGTCGGGACCACCTCCCGGCCGCCGGTGGCGACAATCACCGCGCCATACGTCTCCTCGTCCTCTCCCTCCGGCCCCGCCAGACGGGCCCGGAACTGCCCCAGACGACCGGAGACGGCGCGCACTTCCGTCTGCAGGCGCCTCCGGACGCGCGGTGCGCTGCGCAGGCGCTCCAGCAGCGCCGTCAGCGCCCGCTGCGGATCGCCGCCGCCCAGGACCAGGCGCAGGTCGCGCAACTGACCACCCAGCGCATCCGTCCGCTCCACCAGGTCCACCGCATACCCCAGGTCGGCCAGGGTGAGGGCGGCGGTCACCCCCGCCAGCCCCCCGCCAATGACCAGCACGCGCCGGCTCAGGGGTTCGGCCGACGGTCGGAACGGCTCCCGCCGGACGGCCCCCGCCACCGCCATCGCCACAATCTCACGCGCCTTCTCCGTGGCGACCCGCCCATCGCGGGCATGCGCCCCGGCGACCTCCCCGCGCAGGTTGGCCAGTTCCAGCAGGTTGGGGTTCAGCCCGGCCGAGGCCATCATCTCGTAGAAAACCTCGGGACGACGAACGTCGGTGTACCCGGCGATGACCACCCGGTTGACCCCCGTCTCCCGGATGATGTGGGCCATCTCCGCCATCCCCTCCGGGCGCAGGCCGTCGCCCAGCACCTGGGCCAGCGCCACATTGGGGAGCGACCGAGCCTGGGCCGCCACCGCCTCCAGGTCAATCACCTCGCCGATCTCGCCCCGATGGTCGCAGAGGAAGACCCCCACCCGCGGCCACTCCCAGGTGATATCCCGCTCCTGGGGCGCCTCCGCAGCCGCCTCCGGCACCAGGACGGGGGCTCTCATCGCCGCCGCGGCCGCCACCGCCGATGCCTCCACCACCGTTTCGGGGATGTCTTTGGGCTCGCGGAACGCGCCGGCCGCGAAGACCCCCGGCCGGTTCGTCCACTCCGGCGCGAAGGGGTCGGTCACGGCGAAACCGTACTCGTTCAAATTCACGCCCAGCGCGCGGCCCAGTTCCTGCACCTCCGGCGGCGCACCGAACCCCACGACCAGCACCACCAGGTCAAACTCCTCCTCCCGAATTGACCCGTCCTCCTCCACATAATTGACCAGCAGGTTGCCGGTGCGCGGCCGTTCGTGGACGGACGACACCATGCTCCGGCGGTACGTCACGCCGGGCAGGGATTTTGTCTCCTCAAAGTAGGTCTCGTAGTCCTTCCCGTAGGCGCGGATGTCCATAAAGAAGACGGTGATCTCCGTCTCCGGCTCCAGTTCCTTGACCACGCGCACGTGCTTGGCGGTGTGCATACAGCAGACGGACGAGCAATAGCCCTTGCCGATGGACATATCCCGCGAGCCGACGCACTGGATGAAGGCGATCCGGCGCGGGGTTTTCCGGTCGGACGGGCGGACGATGTGGGCGCCGGTGGAGCCGGCGAAACTGACCATCCGCTCAAACTGGATGCTGGTGAGGACGTTCGGGTAGTACCCCCAGCCGAACTCCCCCTTCCGGCGGGCGTCAAAGGGCTCAAAGCCGGGGCTCAGGATGACGGCACCCACCTCCACGTGGCTCTCCGTCGGCCGCATATCCAGGTCAATCGCCTCGGTGGGGCAGACCTCCACACAGCGCCCGCACCGGGTGCAGACCGCCATATCAATGACGTACGTGGGGGGAACGGCCCGCAGCGGCGGGCGGTAGATGGCCTTCTCCGGGGCCAGCATCCCCTCGTACGGGTGGGGCCGTTCTACCGGGCAGACCCGCGCGCAGCGCCCGCAAAGGGTACACCGCTCCGGAATCACGTAGCGGGGCCTGTGGCACAGATGGACGGTGAACGCCCCCGGTTCCCCTTCCAGCCCCACAACGTCGGTATAGGGGACGATGGTGATGTGGGGATGCAGGTCACACTCAATGGTGGGGCAGTAGGCCGGTCGCCCCGGAATCATGTGACAGATACCGCAGGAGTCGGTGGGGAACGTCCGGTCCAGCAGGTGGAGCGATCCGCCGATGCCCGGTGCGCGGTCCACCAGCACCACCGGATACCCCGCGTCGGCCAGCAGCAGCGCCGACTGCATCCCACCGATGCCCGCGCCGACGACCAGGATGGGCTTGCTGGATTGTTGCGTTCGGTTCCGATCGGTCATCCATTTCCCCCTTGGTGAGGAGAGATAGGTGTAGAAGTACCGGAGAGTAGAGGCGCGGAGTTCGGAATCCCCCTGCCTCTATATCCCACGATTTCGGTTTCGTTTAAAGTGACAGGTAGCACCAATTAAAGAGATGAACGTCATACTTTTTGATGCTTTAACGCCGGTACGCGTCCTTTCGGTGACCACAATGGAGTGTTGATTCTCATAAAGTCGTATCACCCGGTCTTTAACAAAGTCTCACAAAGTCGTATCCCATCCCTTGCCC
>CAKZOY010000309.1 GCA_937138275.1 uncultured Chloroflexota bacterium | reverse complement strand
CCCACAAACCCCACACCCCATCTCTTTCCCATACGGGGCGAATTGCTGCGCAAGCCCGATGGGGAGCAGCGCGCCCGTGAAAAACACCTCTTTCCGAGTTGACGGGCAAGACTAAACAGGATATAATCGGCCTCAGGAGGACGCAATGCCCTTAATATCCACCGTGGACCCTGGTGTGCGGTTACAGGTCATTCGGCAGCGTCTGGAAGGCGCCTGGGAGGCAATAACCAGCGGGCGCTACCAGCAGGCGGTCCAGTTGACGACCGAAGGATTAGACTTGCTGGATACGTTGCCTCCTTCGCCGGAGCGGGACCACTTGCGTTTTGACCTTTTGCTGGAGCGCGGGCGCGCCCGGGTCCTGGCTGGAGATTACGCCGCGCTCTCGGATTTTGAGTCAGTGCGCGCGCAGTCTCCCGATCCCGATCAGCGGGCCCGGGCACTGATCGGTATCGCGGATTGCCACAACGGGAAGGGGGATTACGTCGTTGCGGAAGAGGAGTATCAAACGGCAATCCAGGAGGCAGAGGCTGGCGGATATGCCCTTCCCCAGATTCGCGCGCTGATCGGATTGGGGACCCTGTGCTGGAAGCGGGGACGGATTGAAGAGGCCCTTCATTTCCTTCGCCAGGCGCGCCTGATCCTCCAGCGTTCCCCGGACCTTTTTGAGATGGGGCGCGCGCTCATTAGTCTGGGTATTGCTTATAACTTCGCTGGTCAACTGGAGCAGTCCATCACGTCTTACGAAGACGCTCTGAAGTGTTTCCGTTCATTGCAGGATGACCATCGTGCGGCGGCGGTGTTGAACAATCTGGGGGAACTCTATCAGGAATTGCGGGATCTGGATCGGGCACTCCGTTACCATGAGGAAGCGGCCCGGCTGGCCGATCAGGCGGGGGCCGACCGGATCGCGATAGACGTTACCCGGAATATCGGGGTAGACCTGTTGCTGATGGGGCGGTACAGTGACGCGATGTTTTGTTTAAACCGGGCCCTTTCCCGGGCTCGGGAGATCGGTGATAAAGACCTGATCCTTCAAGCGCTGTACAGTCTGGGAGACGCTTTTCTGCGCCAGGGCGAGGTGGGCCGAGCACTGGCGTTGGCTCGCGAATTGGCCGATGAGGCCAATGCCGTGCGTAGCGAAATCCATGCGGCTCGGGCGAAATTGCTGCAAGGCCGGGCGTATCTGGCCCAGGGGGACCGGGCAACTGCCCAGCATATTCTGCAAGACGCGCTGGGGGATGCCCACGCCATCCCCAGCCGCTGGCTTTTGTGGCAACTCCATGCGGCCCTGGGACGGGCGACGGAAGAGGCTCATATCGCACGCGTTCACTTTCGCATCGCGGCCGATTTCATTCACCAGATAATTGAGCCCCTGACGGATTGGGAAATCCGCTCTCGTTTTCTATCGCAGCCCGAGGTCCAGGCGGTGTTTCAGCAGGATGGAGAAGGGTAAGGGATCGCGAGTCCCGCGATCGCGCGCGGTGCCCGCCACAAACCCTGTCCTCCACCCTTTTCCCGTACGCGCAACGATGAAGGGGGAGCGGTGTTTTTATTAACGAGAACAAATCCACCTCAGCCTGCAGGTTCGCCATGGGATGAGGCGGAACTGGTGGAGCGGGCCAAAAAGGACCCGGAGGCGTTTGGCCTGCTCTATGAGCGATATGTGGCCCAGATTTATCGTTATCTCTATTACCGTACCGGGAACCATCAGGATGCCGAGGACCTGACGGCGCGCACCTTCTACCGGGCGCTGGAGCATCTGCCCCGGTATCAGGAGCGAGGACTTCCCTTCTCCGCATGGCTTTACCGCATCGCGCATAACGTCGTTGCCAACTGGTTGCGGGACCGGAGCCGAAGGCCCGTCGTTTCCCTGGATTATGTCGCCGCGTGGACCGGCGCGGAAGGAGACCCTCAGGAGAGTCTGGAGGAGCGGGAGGAACGGGAGAGGCTGTTGCAAGCGTTCTGTTCCCTGCCTCCGGAGCGGCAGGAATTGCTGATTCTGAAATTCGTGGAAGGAATGTCCAACGCCCAGATCGGAGCGATTATGGGGCGAAGCGAGGGCGCGGTCAAATCCCTTTACCACCGCACCCTGCTGGAATTGAGGAAATATCTGGAAGGAACCGAACATGGAAGAGCAAGAGGCAACCCTGGCCCAGATCGGTGAGCATCTCCGGCGATGCCTTGTGCCGGTGGAACCGCCGCCCGCCTTTGTTCGCAGTCTGAAGGCAGAACTGATAGAGACGGCCCGACGGCGACAGGAACGTGCCCGGCGCCTGCGCCGCATCCTGCTGGTCGGGGCGGCGGTTTTCGGCTCGGTGGCATCCGTCGCCGGGGTGACCACTTTCCTATTGCTGCGACGGCGGGCCCGAGCCCATCCCCCCGTGGTCGCCGGATAACGCCGGGATGCCCTCAGGCAATATGGCATCCAGCGCGGCGGCCGCGTAGAGGCACAGCACCGGGGCCATCCCGATCCCGTAGCGGGTGGCCCCGTAGGTTATTGCCACCAAACCGTTGATCCCCAGGACGAGGGCGTACAGCGGGAACTGCTCCCGCCACCCCCGACGAGTCCGCCACATCCCCCAGAACGCCGCGGCCAGAAAAACCAGGTAGGGCGGCAGTACTACTGCGGTCAACAGCGGGCTGGCCCGGCGGGAGAACTGGACCCCGAAGGACGTCGGCGACCAGAGGCGGAGCAGTTTGCACGGCACCAGCGCGGCGAATTCCAGCGGGTGCTCCCGAATCCAGGCCAGTCCCCGTTCCATAAACCGACGGCTGCTCTCCGTCTCACTGAGCCCTGCCCATCCTCCCCATCCGAATTCCGGCGCACCCTCTCCCCATGTCTGCTCGTTGGGCATCATACCGCCCCCCTGGGATAGAGGGTTGTTCCCCGCCCAGACCCCCACGCCTCCCAGCGACGCTACCGGGATAAACTCTCCGAACACAATAAAGTTCCGGACAATCCAGGGGGTGAACAACACCGCCATCCCCACAAGCAGAAGCACCGCGTCCCGCCACCGGATGTTCCAGGGGAGCGGCCGGATGAGGGGCCACAGTACCATCAACGGTAGCCACAGGGTGGCGGTGGGACGGGTCAGTGTGGTCGCGGCCAGAAAGACCCCCGCGCCCAGGGGGAGCCAGATGCGGCGCTCCCGCACCATCCGCGCCGCCAGATAGAGCGCGGTCGCCTGCAGGAGAAAAGAGACAGTCTCGGAGTAGAACTCGCCCACCATATAGACCTGCAGCGGGTAGAGGCTCATGCCGATGGCGGCCAGGAATCCGACCCGGCGGTTGAACAGAGTCGCTCCGATGGCATAGACCAGGAGGCAGGTGACCGCGTCCAGCAGGGCCTGGACCAGCCGGACGGCGGCGAAGTGGTGTCCGAAAATCAGGTACACCCCGGCCAGGAAGATGGGATAGCCCGGCGGGCGGAAGGCGGTGGGCCGTTCCACGCCGTAGGTGCCGGTTTTCAGCAGGTGGGTCGCCAGCATGTCGTAGCCGATGCCGTCGTACGTGGGCGGGCTATTCAGGCCAGCGATGAGCACCAGATACGCCAGCCGCACCGCCAGGGCCAACGAAAGAATGATGGCGGCGCTGACGCGAGCATTTTGTGCCGTCTGGTCTATTCGTTGGACCGTTGAGTTAACGACTCTTCGGAGTTTCATCGTATTACCTTGTATTCTTGTATCCTTGTATCCTTGTGTCCTTGCATCCTTGCATCCTTGCATCCTTCCCGGTAGACCTCATCCACTTTCCGGCAGACGACCCGCCAGTCAAACTGCTCCTCTACATAGCGACGGCCGGCGACGGAGAGGTTCCGGGCCGTCTCCGGTTCCCGGAGCACGCGCACCACCGCGGCGGCGAATTCCGCCGGACTGTCGGCGATCAGGATGTCTTCGCCGGGGTGGACGGGGATGCCGGCACACCCCACCGATGTGGAGACGAGGGGGATGCCCCACGCCCAGGCGGTGAGGATTTTCACCCGCATCCCGCTCCCCACGTGGAGCGGGACGACGAAGACGCCGCTCTCCTGCAGGTACGGGGTCAGGTCTTCCACGTATCCGGTCACCCGGACCCCGGGGACAGCCGTCTCCAGGGCGCGTATCTCGGCCGGAGGACGGGTACCCACCACGTAGAACGGCGCGTCGGGGACCTGTTCCCGAATCCGGGGATAGACCTGGCGGGCGAACCAGAGGATGCCCTCTACGTTGGGCGGCCAGTACATCGTGCCGACATGCAGGATCGCCCGCGCGTCGGTCCGACGCTCCACCGGCCGGGTCTCCCGGGTGTCCACCGCGATGGGGATGACGGTGATGCGGGAGGGCGGGCATCCGGCCTCTATCAGCGCGTCCCGGTCCTCTTCGGTGACGGCGAGGGTGGCGTCAAATCGGCGGCCCATTTCCCCCTCGTACCGCTTCAGTTTCCGCCACTCTATCCCCAGCGCCAGTTTGCGGGGGCCGGGCGGGGTATTCCGTTCCATCTGACGGAAAATTGTCCAGACGGCATTGTGGGCGTCCAGGACCTTTCGCGAGCCCTGCAACGGCAGGGCGTACTGGGCCATATTTAACTGGTCGGCGTGGACGACGTCTATCGGCAGCCGTTCCATAATCCCGGCGATGGCCTGACGCATCCGACGGTCATCGTCCCGCGCGATGATGAAGGGGCGACTGTCGGCGAGACTGCGCAGGAAGTGGACGCCGTCCCGCCAGCGGGAGCGGTGGATGGGGACGGTGTGCACTTCCCGGCAGTATTCCAGCAGGACGGGGATGTGTTCCCTTTCCGCTTCGGAGCGGATGAAGGAGGCAAGGATCACTTCGTGCTGCCGGGCCAGATGCCGGAGCACGTAGAAGGTCTTGATTTTGGGCCCGCTGTCGGGGGGATAGGGAAGGACCTGGGTCAGCAGCAGGACGCGCATCGGGAATCTCCGAGATTCTATCTCTTACCACAGAGACACAGAGGTCGCAGAGGTTCGCGGAGGTGACGGAATAGCCCAAAGGAATAACTCTCTGCGTTTTCTCTGTGCTCTCTGCGTCTCTGTGTTGAGATAAGCATCGCCTTGCTCATCTTCGCCGCCACCGGGAGACGGTCAGGACGGCCACAACCAGCACCAGGGCCGGCAGCAGAGAAAGAATCACCCCGGTCAACTCGTCGCTCTCGGTGTAGAGCGTAGCCGGGTTGAAGGGACGAACGGCGTCCGGCGGGACGGTGGGGAACGGAGTGGGGGAAGGGACGGGTGAAGGGGTGGGCGGCGGCGAGGTTGGCGTGGGGGTGGGGAGGGGCGCCGGGGTCCAGGCGGGCGCCGAAATCCGGCGCATGCTGTACCAGGTATGCATCTCCTGCCCCTCTTCGTAGCCCGGCCACTGCTTGGTGAACCACACTACGTGCAGGGTGTTCCCCAGGCCGACGGCGATACGGGGAAATTCGGGATATCCCTCGTAGGGGGAGACCTGTTCCGGGGCAGACCAGGTGTTCCCGTTCCATTCCAGGCGGAAGATAGCCTGCCGGCCGGTGGGGGCGTTCCGTCCTGCGACGACCAGGTGGAGCACCCCGCGACTGTCGGCGGCTATATCGTAGACATCAAATACAGCGGTGCTCTCCTGCGGCCAGATACCAGGGATCGGTTGTGGCGCCGACCATTCCTTTCCGTCCTGGGAAACCTGGTAGTAAATGGCGTCCCCTGGCACCAGACGCCAAACGGCAACAATTTGCCCCTGACCATCTACATCCAGCATAATCTGGCGGGGGATTCCCGTTGGGTGGGTGAAAATCTGGGGCGCGCTCCATGTCTGCCCGCCGTCGTAGGAGACGGCATAGGCTACGCCGACGAGCCGGTCGGTGACCCAGCGGTCGCCGCCCTCCTCCCAGAAGACGTGCACCCATCCCCGATTATCGGCCCGAACATGCACCTTCATCGTGCCAACCTCAGAGCGGGAGAGGTTGACTGGCGGGGACCAGCGGATGCCCCCATCGGTGGACCTCCGGTAGAAGATGTCGGAGCAGTTTCCGTATTTGCAATCCTCGCTGGGCTTGCTATCCACCGACTCCGTCCAGACGGCGTGCAGAGTGCCGTCGGGGCCCACAGTAATATCGGGGAAATAGGCATGGCCGAATCCGCTCATCTGGCGCGGATCCGTCCATGCCCGCGCCGAATCGGCCCAGGCGATCCAGGCCTGCTGGTAGACGATGGACTGGAAGTCCTGCAGGTAGATCAGATGCACGCGACCCTCGCGGTCTACTGCGATCGCGGCCCGGATGGCCGATTGCCCCGCACCCTGGTCCAGGAAAACATCGTAGGCATTTTGCCAGACGCCTCCCTTTTGGCGCCAATGCATCAGGCAGGGCTTCTGGTAAGTGCGAGAACAGGGGCCCGTCTGCCAGATCAGATGAACGTCCCCCGAACTATCTACGGCGACGTCTGGGAACCAGTCTCCCTCCGATAGCGGGTGTGTCAATTCCATCGGCGGATTCCAGGATGTCTCCTGGGCCTGCAGACGGCCGCTCACACCAGCAATGACGGTAAGCAGAACCAGGAATCGGACTGCCCAGCGTGTAATAAAAGATACACATCTCATCGGTATCCCAATCCTTTCACAGACGGATTTCTACCCCTTTTCCACCCGCAGGACGATCACACTGTACTCCAGAAACCCCCAGCGCAGGGGGTACATTCGTTCCACGGTCAGGTGCGTAGCGAGCAGATGGCGGTACTCCTCCGGGGGGCGGACGTATCGGCCCCGCTCGGCCCAGCGCTGGCGCGCATGTTCCAGAAAGTTCAGCGGTCGGGGTGGGATGATGTCTATCATAACGGCCCGCGTTGCAGGTTTGCATACCCGCCGAACCTGGCGGGCAAATTGTTTCAGCGTCTCATCGTCCAGGTGATGGTTCAGGCCGATGGCGACCGCGGCGTCAAAGGTGTTATCCGCCAGGCCCAGATGGGCCACGTCCATCACTGCGTAGGACCGCCGGGTGGCCTTTCGGGCAAAGCGAATGTAGGCCGGATTGGTGTCCACGCCGACGTACTGGGCCTGGGGGAACAGGTCTGCCAGATTGCCCGTCCCGCAGCCCAGGTCCACCACCCGCTGACCGGGCGCCAGCGCGAGTTCCCGCCGAATCGCCCGACGGACGGCCCGGTAGTTGGCCGAGACGATTTTCTGCGCCAGCGAGTACAGGCGGGGGTGGCGGGCCAGTCTCAGGCTCACTTCATTCCTCGCGCAGCCGTTTCAGCACGCGGGCGGGGACTCCACCGACGACGTGCCACGGGGGGACGTCTTCGGTCACCACCGCGCCGGCAGCGACGACGCCCCCTTCGCCCACCGTGACCCCCGGCAGGATTGTCGCGTTGACGCCGACGAAGCAGCCCCGCCGGAGATGGACCGGGGCCGCCATCGGCGGGATGTAGGGCTGGAGCGGATGGTCGGAGTAGCCGACGTTGGTGTGGGTGAGGATGGTCACCCGCTCCGCCAGGGTGACGTGGTCTTCCATCACAATCCGCTCGGCCAGGTCCAGCAGGCACTCCTCACCGATAAAACAGTTCTCTCCGATCTGCAGGCCCCGAAATCCGGTGCGGTACGTGTTAAAGAAGCGCACATCGTGGATGATGGTACCGGCGCCGATACGCGCGCCCAGCAGGCGCAGGTACAGAGCCCGTATTTGCGGGAAGAGTGTCCAGCGGTAGGGAATCAGTGCCAGCGTGTAGAAACCGAACTTACAGGCTTTCCCGAAGCCAACCTGGCGCAACGCCCGCAACGTTTGCCTCCCGTTTCAATTTCTGGACGACCCGGCGGAACCGCCACAACTTCACGAAATATTCTACCGTATCCCGGATCGGGCGCACGGTGGACTTTTTGTCAAACCGACGGACGAAGAGGACGGGGATTTCCTGGATGTTCAGGCCGCGCAGGTAGGCGCGCACCATCACCTCGGTGTCCCAGAACCAGCGGGTGTCCTCTATTTCGTCAAAGATGGGCAAAATGCTGCTCTTGCGGAAAAACTTGAAGCCGGTCTCCGTATCGTGCAGGGGGACGCCCAGCATTCTCTGGACGAGCCAGATGTACCCGCGGCTCATCAGGTAGCGGTCCACCGAGTGCCAGTAGAAGCGGTAAGTGCGCAGGCCGGTAGCGACGTCGGCGCCTTTCTCTATGGCGCGGACGCAGGACGGGATGTAGCGGGCGTGGACTTCCAGGTCAATGTCAATGTAGCCGACAATCTCGCCGTTTCCAGCGCGCATTCCGTCGGTGACGGTGCCGCCGCGGCCGATGTTTTTCTCGTGGAAGATGCGCCACATACGGTGGTTGGGGTAGCGGGCGATAATCTGGTCTATCAGTTCCCGCGTGCGGTCCCGGCTGCAGTCGTCCACGAAGATGATTTCGTAGGACCAGGGCGAGCCGTCCAGCACCTCCACGATCTGAGCGACGCTATCTTCTATGTGCGGCTCTTCGTTGTAGCAGGCCAGCACCAGGCTGAGTTGGATGGGTTCTCTGGATTCCATTGCACTTCCGGTGATTCGTTTTTTTACCATAAAGGGCACAAACTCCGTGTTTCTCTGCGTCCTCTGCGCCTCTGCGGTGGATTTACAGTTTTCGGAATATGTCGTGCGCATTTTCAATGATGTACGTCTGCTCGGCATCGGTCATATCCGGGAAGAGGGGCAGGCGGATCAGGGACCGGCTGACCAGGTCGGTGACGGGAAGTTCCCGGCCGTTCGGGAGATGGTTGCGGGCGAAGGGTGCCGAGTGGAGCGGGACGTAGTGGAAGGTCGCCTCAATGCCCCGCTGACGCAGTTTCTGGAGCACCGGGTCGCGCCAATCGGGATTGACCGTCCGGAAGGCGAAGATGTGACCGTTGATCTGCGCAGGCGGCCGGACCCGCATCCGGACGATGTACTCGTCGTCTTCCAGGCCCTTCAGTTCCCGCTGGAACCGTTCCCAGATTGCTATGCGGCGGGCGGTGATTTCCTCCATCCGCTGCAGTTGCACTTTCAGCAAGGCGACCAGCAGGTCGGAGAGGATGAAACTGCTGCCGATGTCCACCCAGGTGTACTTATCCACCTGCCCGCGCAGGAAGGCGCTGCGGTTGGTGCCTTTTTCGGCGATGATCTCTGCTCGGTAGCCCAGGTCGTCGTCATCAGTCAGCAGGGCGCCGCCCTCGCCGCATGTGATGTTTTTGGTGACATGGAAACTGTAGCAGCCGATGGTGCCCCAGGTGCCCAGGTACCGGTCGCCGTAGCGCGCGCCGACGCCCTGAGCGGCGTCCTCCACCACCCACAGGCCGTATTTCTCGGCGATGGCGTTGATTTCGTCCATCCGGCAGCCTTGTCCGGCGTAGTGGACCGGGACGATGCCACGCGTGCGGGGGGTGATATTTGGCTCAATCTGATCGGGGTCTATGTTCCAGGTGTCGGGCTCTATGTCCACAAAGACCGGCACCCCGCCCTGGCGGACGACGGCGTTGGCGGTGGAGACGAAGGTGAAACTGGGCATGATGACCTCGTCGCCCGGCCTCACGTTCAGGACCATCATCGCCAGTTCCAGCGCGTCGGAGCAGGATGTGGTCAGGATGACGTGGCGGACGCCGAAGGTCTGCTGCATCTGCTCCCGCAGTTGCTGGGTCAGGCGGCCGTTGCCGCCGATGGCGCCCATCTCCAGGGCCTGCAGGACGGCCTCTTTTTCAGCCACCCCAATGGACGGTTTGACGAACGGAATTGTGATGCCCATTTTGTCCCTCCTCACTCTCTACGGCCGGGTGAACAGGCGAAATGAAGCGTTTGCCCGGCGGCCGACGGCCGGAGATGGACGGTGGTCCCCTCAATCACCACGTCCTGGTCCGGCGCGCGGGGGATCCGGCAGAGACGTTCTACCGACCCCAACGCTACCGTCTGACAATTTTCCCCCTGCAGGCCTTCGCCGAACAGGACGAGGGTGCGGATGGATGGAGAGAGTGGGACCGACGCGGTGAGGGGCAGCGTTGCATACCGGAAGATGGGATACTCCCGCAGGTAAAAGTCCGGATGCCGGAAGTCCAGGCCGCTGGACAGGATGGCGGTCTGGTCCGGTGGGAGATTCGCCCGGATGTAGGCGATGCGTGTCTCCAGAGATGTATCTCGCTGCCGGATGGTCGGCCAGGAAGGGGAGGTGAAGACGATCCGGCGGGCCCCGAAAAGATACGGCGGGGCGGTGAGAAAAAATGTGATGTTTGCCAGCAGGATCAGCCCAGCGGACACCCAGACCCCTTGTCGGGAGATTCTGCGGAGCGTTGCCGGAAGCCCCCTGGTCAGGATGAAACTCAGGATCAGCAGCAGCGCCGGCATAAACGTGAAGGTGTGGCCGGGCTGGCGGATGTGCATAAACGTGTAGAAGAGCAGGCTGGGCGCAAGCCACCAGAAAAAGAGATGGATTTGGGGAAGGCGTATCCGGGCGCGGGCCGTTCGGCGGTAGCGCCAGAGACCATATCCGATGCCCAGGAGCAGGAAAATCAGGCCGATGCCCAGCGCATAGGCGGTGAACATGGTGAGCCGGAACCCGTTCACGGCCATCTGCCGGACGTCGGCCAGGGACGACTCTGCGGCGACACCCTGGCTCGCCGCGCCCAGCGCGTCCAGGTATCGCGTCGGGCCGCCGCTGAGGGCCAGCATGGGCAATACCCAGGCCAGGCAGGTCAGCGCAAGGGCCGCAGTTGCTCCGACCAGTCTCCGCCAGCGGAAGCGCCAGGCGGCGGCGGCCCACAGCGGGAGCAGAAACAGCATGGTGTTCTGGCGGAATCCCCCGGCGATCCCCAGCACGATCGCCGAGAGCCACAGGCGGTCGTCGGCCCCCGTCAGGTGGCGGTAGCAGAGCAGGGCGACGGTGAGTACGAAGACCGCTTCCACGGTGTACGATAGGGCCACTTCGCCGTGAAACCAGAACAGCGGGCTGGTCAGGAGGAGGAGGGAGGCCAGGATGCCGGTCTGCCGGTCCCATAGCGCTTGTCCGACCCCGAAGATCGCGGCGGCGGCAAGCCCTGTAGCGATGATGCTGAGCCAGACCAGCCCGGCGTTGGCGTCACCTGCCAGGAAGGAAAACAGTCGCCCGACCATCACGTACAGAAAATAGCCCGGCGGATGGGGTTGGTGAAGGTAGACGTCGTAGTGCTCCAGCCCCAGCGCGAAGTTGACCGAGTCCCAGTGGTAGAGCATCCGGCTGCGGAACGGCACACGGGTCACGATGCCCAGGAGGAAGAGCCCCAGGGCAATCCCAGGGTTTTGCCAGCGCGGTGGGAGTTTCATTGCCCGGCCCCCGATTCCCCAACACTGCTTCGGATCAGCCCCCATACGCCCAGACCCAGCACGGTCAGCAGGGGCACCAGGCTGGCCCATCCCGATAGCCCCAGGACCGTCCCGACGTTGCGGGCGATGTCCCCGGCAGCCAGACGGGGCAGGGAGTAGTGGAACAGCGGATTGGGGGTCCAATCCGGAAAATGTTGCCCCCCGATGGTCTCGGCCCACACGGCAAAGAACGACCACGCGGCCAGAACGATGGTCGCCCCGCGCGCCCAGGCGCGGTCTCCCCAACTATCCCAGAAGTACGCCAGCCCGACGACCAGGAAGGGGAGCATCGGGAGCAGGTAGCGGGGGCCAACCGACCATCCCCCCTGCCACATAATGGATGAGCCATTGAACAGGAAGAAACTGATGACGGCGTAGAGGCACACCCACCCGGCTCGCCGGAGCGTCCGTCGCCGCCACCAGACCACAAATCCCGCCAGAGCCAGGAGCAGGATGGGGGAGACGAAGAAGAGCCCCCGGTACGATCCGAAGGTGATGCCCCAGAGGGCGTCGGCGCGCGGGTGGGAGATGCTCAGAAGGCCCTGGGAGTGCTGCTCGGTGTACAGCACCGAATACCGGTATCCCACGGGCAGTGGGGTGCGGAAGATGGAGTAGTTGTAGGCCATCAGGAGGAGCCCCGGCAGCAGTCCGCCCAGGACCAGTCCGCCCAGCCACCGCCTGTCCGGCGTCACCAGGAGGGCATAGACGCACAGGCCCGCGGCGATGAGCGCGGTGGGATACTCGGTAATGACGGCATATCCCAGCATCAGGCCGACCGGAAACAGTACGCGCGGCGAAATCTCCCCCCGTTCCATCTGGAAGAGCAGGAAGAACGCCCCGAAGAGAAGAGTCGCCACAATCTGGTGGCCGAAGAACATGTTGGAGTAGGCGAAGGCGTTGGTCAGCAGGCCGTAGGCCAGCGGCACACCCAGGCGGTACAGGGGCCGACCGGTTACGTATCCGGTCCAGCGGTAGAGGAGCACGCCCAGGAACGCCGACGGGATCGCCACAGTGAAGAATGTGACAAAGGTCAGCGCCAGGGCGAAGTAGACCTTATCGGTCCGCAGTCCGGTGCCTTCTTTGGCAAGGGTTGCGAGCACAGATGGATTCCTCTCCAGCCGGACGATCAGGTGGTCTACAGGAGCCAGTTTCGCCAGATGGGTGAAGACCCAGTAGAACGGTACTCCCAGGAAAGACGTGCCCGGCGCCTTGTCGCTGTAGTAGTGTCCCTCAAAGAAGGCGTAATCGCCTGTGTTCTGGTAGTAGTCGTCAATGGCAAACGTTCCCTGGTCCACAATTGCCAGCACCAGGTCAAAGCGCGAGTTCTGGTTCCAGTCTGCCCAGCGCGGGAAGAAGTAGGCGAAGCAGAGCAGGAGGAGCAGGAACAGGACGATTTCCTGAACGCGCGCGCGGCGTTTCATTGGGTAGTCCCCCCTTCGGTCAGGC
>CAKZOY010000308.1 GCA_937138275.1 uncultured Chloroflexota bacterium | reverse complement strand
GCACCACGCAACACCACTACGCAATACACACCAAGCAACAGGTACCACACAATACGGCACTACGTCCCTGCCCTCTTCCCGCCTCTTTTGCGTCCTCCACGGGAAAACCGTCACAGGCCAGCGAGTTTTCGGCCTTCCTCCAGCAGGGGCTGGACGCGGGATTCGTCGGTGGTCTCGCAGTAGATGCGGATGAGCGGCTCGGTGCCGGAGAAGCGCAGAAGCAGCCAGCCGCCGTCCTCCAGATAGTACTTGTAGCCGTCGTAGGTCAGGATGTCCGTCACCCGCAGGCCGAGGATGTGCTCCGGACGGGCCCTGTCCAACCGGGCTTTGATTTCCTCCCGCCGCGCCACCGGAAAGGTGACGTCCAGACGGCTGTAGTGGTACGATGCGCCCAGTTTGCCGTAGAGTTCGGCCAGCAGTTCGGAGGGGCGCTTCCCCTTCCGCACCATCAGGTCCAGGAAGTAGAGGTTGCCCAGGATGCCGTCCCGCTCCGGGATGTTGCCCCGGAAGGCGTAGCCGCCGCTCTCCTCACCGCCGATTATGGCGTCCGTCTCCAGCATCTTCGGCGCGACGTACTTGAAGCCCACCCCGACCTGGTGGACGGGTACGCCGTACATCTCCCCCAGTTTCTCCAGCATGGAGGTGGTGGAGAGGGTCTTGACGACGGCCCCCCGCTCGCCGCGCACCTCCAGCAGGTAGTAAGCCAGCAGGGCGTAGACCTGCAACTGGTTGATGAAGCGCCCGTTCTCATCCCCGATGCCCATCCGGTCGGCGTCGCCATCGGTGATGACGCAGACGTCGGCTCCCAGTTCCACGGTCTTCGCCAGCGCCACATCCACGTTGGGCGGGATGGGCTCCGGACGGGTCATCTCCGGGAAGAGGGGATTGGGGACGTTGTGGATTTCCACCACGCGCGTCCGTCCGCCGGAGAGCAGGCGCGGGAACCAGCCGATGCCGTTGCCCCACATCGGCTCCACCAGGATGAAGAGCCCCGCCTCCTTGATGCGCTCAATGTCCACCAGATGGGAGATATGGGCGATGTAGGCCGGGGCGGGGTCCCAGACGACGATGCGGCCCTCGGCCTGGGCGGTGGCAAAGTCGGTCCGGCGCACCCCCTCTATCGGCGGGATGGCGGCCTCTATCTCCAGGAGTCCCTCGGGGGCGATCGCCGCACCGTGCTCGTCCCGCACCTTGAAGCCGTTGTCGGTGGGCGGGTTGTGGCTGGCGGTGATGTTGATGGCCCCCGCGGCCTTTCGCTCCACGACGGAGAAGGAGATGACCGGCGTGGGGGTGGGGCCCTCCGTCAGCCAGACGCGGAAGTCATTGGCTGCCATCACTTCGGCGGCCGCGATGGCGAAGTCGCGGGACGCAAAGCGCCGGTCATGGCCGATAACGATGTCGCCGCCCCTTTTCCCGCGGGCTGTCAGGTAGTTGGCGAAGCCCTGCGCGCAGCGGCGGACGTTGTCAAAGGTGAAGTCTTCGGCGATTTTCCCTCGCCAGCCGTCGGTTCCGAATTTGATGATGGTCATATGCACCTCCGGAGTGTGGAGTAGGGAGTAAGGAGTAGGGAGTA
>CAKZOY010000307.1 GCA_937138275.1 uncultured Chloroflexota bacterium | reverse complement strand
CAGGCCGGCCATTCCGGACCCCACCACGATTGCTTTCATCCCTCTCCTCCTGCGGGATCAGTCCACTTCGTCCGGCCGCACCTCTCTCCCCGTGCTGGACGAGATCAGGGCCGCGAGGGTGAACTGAAGGACAGCCTTGCCCGTTGGCCCATCCAGCACAGGGCGCCCCCCCGTGGTCAGAACCTGGACCAGGTGACGGGTGCAGTCTATGAAACTATCGTGCCATTCGTAGCGGTCCACGGGGATGGAGGTGGTCTTCCCATCCTTGAAGAGCATCAGCGGCGGCAGGTTCACCGTTTTGGCCGTACACCGATTGATGAAAATGACGCCGCGGTCACCGATCACCTCCACCCGGTCGTCGTCGGCGTAGTAGATGGAGTCCATGACCAGGTTGGGCGTGTGGGCGAAGTCCATCACGCCGTAGCGGCGGGGGGCTTTGAACTGGAACATGATGACGGCAGGCGCGTCCACGTACTTGGTGGGCACTACGGGGGAACGGTCAATCCAGGCTACCACCCGCTCCACCGGCCCCATCAGGTGGTAGGCCAGCGAAAAGATATGGTAGCCGTGGTCAAAGACCAGGGGGCCGCCGCCGCATCGCTGCTCGTTAAACCGCCAGGCCCACGCGCTGAGGGGGACTTTCCAGGCGGTCTTGCTCTTCCCGGTGCTGACGTGCATGCGGATCATCTGCGGGTCGCCAATCTCCCCCGCCTCTATCATCTCCTTCGCCCGGACGTGTGGGGGGTAAAAGACGAAGTTCTCGTACACCCGCAGCACCACGCCGGCCTTCTGCGCGGCCGCGATCATGCGGTCGGCCTCGGCCGCGCTGAGGGCCATCGGCTTCTGCACCGAGACGTGCTTTCCGGCCTCGCAGGCGGCAATGGTCATCGGGGCATGCAGGTCGTGGGGGACCAGGAGTTCCACCAGGTCTATTTCCGGGTCGTCCAGGACCTGCCGGTAATCGGTGTAGACGCGCTCCACGCCCCAGGCCCGCGCTTTGGTCTGGGCGCGTTTCCGGTTGGTGTCGCAGAGGGCAACGATGCGCGCCTGATCCAATCCGCGGTATCCCAGTTCGTGCAGGTCAGAGATGCGGCCGCAGCCGACGATTGCCACCCGAATCGGAGTCATGTTGTACCTCCCGCGTTCTCCGCTCTCAGCGGTTTCATCCCCTGCCCAATTCGCAGGAATTCCGTTGCGAAGGCGCTATCGTTCTTCGGCCCGCTCCTGTTCGTATCTGGCGCGCTGGCGGTTCAGGTAGGTCGGCACGGGGACGTCCCACCAGCCCACGGCCGGACTGCCGGAGAGCGGGTAGTTCCGCTCCACCATGACCTCAATCACCGCCGGGCGCCCCGACTCGAAGGCCCGTTTCAGCGCGGGGCGGACCTCAGCGGGGGCCGAAATTCGCTCCGCATAACAGCCGAAGGCATGGGCCAGAGCAGCCAGGTCGGGCGAAATGGGCTGACCGTTTTTCAAAAACTCGGCCCCCACTGCCCGATCCTCGCCGTAGACGGCCGCCTGCAGGTCACGGATGGCGATCCAGCCGATGTTGTTCGCCACCACATAGACCACAGGGATGTCGTACTGGACAGCCGTCGCCAGTTCCTGCGCCGTCATCAGGAAATCCCCGTCCCCCACCAGCCCGACGACCTGCCGCTGGGGCGCGGCCAGTTTGGCCCCCAGCGCCGCGGGGACCGTCCAGCCCATCGTGCTGAACCCGCCGGTCGTGAGGTTGGTCCTGGGCTCGTACACCATCGCTTCCTGAAACCACTGGGCCTGGGTGTTGCCGGAGGAGGTCAGGACGACGGCGTCCCGGTCCAGGAAGACGCGCAGTTCGGCGATGAGGCGGGAAATGGTGACCGGGGTATGGTCGGAAGAGGCGAGTTTCTGCACATGGGCCAGCCATTCCCGGCGCAATTGTTGAATTTCGGCAAAGTAGGGGGTTTTCTCGTAATCGCGCGGCCTGCTGTTGGCCTTCAGCCACTCCAGCAGCGCCGCCAGCGTGGCTCTGGCGTCGGCGACAATGCCCACTTCCGCCGGGTAGTTCTTGCCGATTTCCCCGGGGTCCAGGTCCACGTGGATCAGGCGGGTGGGAGGGATCGCGTAAGTCACCCCGTGGCGGTACGAGGAGGTGGATTCGTCGGCGAAGCGCACGCCCACCGCAAGCAGGACATCGGCCCGGGAGGTCAGGGCGTTGCCGCAGGTGGTGCCTTTGGAGCCGCCGTGGAAGCCGGAGAGGGGATGGTCTTCCGGAAAGGCGCCCTTGCCCATCATCGTCGTCACGACCGGCGCGCCCAGGAATTCGGCCAACTGGCGCAACTCGTCCCAGGCCTGGGCGGCGATCACTCCCCCTCCTGCCACCAGGACAGGCCGCCGGGCCTGGTCCAGCAACCGCCCCGCCTGCTCTATCAGGTCGGGGTCAGGCATGACCCGGCCCGTGGGCAGGCAGCATTGCAAGTCCTGCTCATCCACTTCGGCGCTCTCGCACTGAACGTCCATCGGCAGGTCAATGACTACCGGGCCGGGTCGGCCCGTCAGCATCTCGGAGAAGGCGCGCCGCAGGATGCGCGGGAAGTGGTCCGCCCGAATGGCCTGCCAGGTCCGCTTGGTGATGGGCTCAAACACGCGCAGACTATCCGCATCCCGCTTCCGTTCAATCTCCTGGAGCACGCCCCGCCCAGCCATATAGGTGTGACTGTTGCCGGTGAAGACCAGTACCGGGACGGAGTCCACGTAGCAGGAGGCCACGCCGATGACGGTGTTCATTGCGCCGGGGCCAATGGAGGTGAAGACAGCCAGCGGGATGCCGGTTATCCGGTAGTACCCGTCGGCCAGATGGACCGCGCTTTGCTCGTGGCGAACCTGCAGAATTGGGAGACGGTCTTCGTAGTTCTTGAGGGCGTCCATCAGGCCCAGGCAGCCGTGCCCGGGGATACCGACCATGTACGGGATGCGGTGACGAACGAGGAATTCCGCGATGATTTCTCCGCCGGTTCGTCTCATAGGACCTCTTTCCGTGGGGGTGAAGGGCTGTTCTCTGGTTCGTATTATATTCCTATATGTTGCGATTGTCAATAACTTGTTGACAATATTGCAACACTTTTATATAATCGTGGGTGGGAAGACGGTTGGAGAGCAGGCGACCGCGCCGCCTCCCCGAGATTTTTGCAACAAAAGGGGCGTCTATGACCAAAGGGGATAGCGGTTCTCTGGCGAAAGGCATCAGAATACTGGAAGTCCTG
>CAKZOY010000306.1 GCA_937138275.1 uncultured Chloroflexota bacterium | reverse complement strand
TCCGCGTTCATCCGCGTTCTCTTTTCCGCCGACGGTGTGAATCGCCCGGCGGGTCACCTGGAAGAAGTCGCCGGCCAGGCCCAGGGCATCCAGGACCTCCTCGGGGCGACCGGTAGCCCCTTCGCGCGCCGAGAGGGTCATCTTCAGCAACACCCCGTCGGGACGGGATTCCTCCAGGTGGAGAGAGAGGACCAGGGGACGCAGGTCGTAGGGGCGGCCGCGGCGCTCGCGGCGCATTTCCGTCGCCGCCAGAAACGCCTCTATCCGCCGCTGCACCTCCGGGGCAGGGATAACCGTCTCCACGAACACGATGTATTCGGCAGCCTGGACCCGGGCGGGGAGCGCGGGGGCATCGGGCGGGACCTCCTCCACCGCCCGGATTTCCAGCCCCTCCGGCAGGACGTCTGTCAGGGCCCGCCGGAACTCGTCGGGGGCCACAGGCCGCTCCAGCCAGATGTCCAGCCACTCCGCCTCGGCGGCGAAGCCCAGGGGCAAGGGGAGGGCGACCTGGAGGCGGGGGCGCGGGGTGAAGCCGCCGGTATAGGCCAGAGGCAGGCCGGCCCGCCGCATCGCCCGCTCCCACACCCGCACCTGCTCCAGATGGGAGACGTAGCGCAGGGGGCCGTTAACCCCATAGGTGATGCGGAGACGGTAGAGAGAAGACATCAATCACCACAGGGTAAGTTGCGATGGGCTCTCTTCTTCCTCCCACAGCCTTCGTTGAACGGGGCTTTCCTCATCTGCTCCGTCCGGGGCCCGTCGGGGACCATACCGCCCGGTGAACTCGCCCTCCCTTTTCCGATCGGCGAAGGTTTTCCGAACGACGTGCAAAGCGATCTCTTCGTGCGCTGCGGGAAGCTCTCGCTCCCACTGCTCCAGCCGCTCTTCGGCCCACCGAACGTAGGTTGGGGAGATGTCAATGCCAATATAGTGATGCCCCAGAATTTTCGCTGCCACCAGGGTGGTTCCGGAACCGCAGAAGGGGTCCAAAACCACCTTTTCTTTTTCCTCGTCCAGCACAGAATAAATCGCCCTCAGAGGGAGGGCCAGCGGAAACGGAGCCGGATGGGGCTGCTCCCGTTCTGGCGGGAATCGCCATATAGAAGTCAGCAAAGCGTGACGGGGCTTTAACTCCCTGCCAATCAAAGCGCGCGGGAGAGGTTGACCGGGATCCGGCTTGTAAAGCCAGTAGATGCGCTCATCCACCTGCCAGAAGCGCCATCCCCGGATGTTCGCCGCGATCATCCGATCCCAGACAATTTCCTGACGCAGTACCCATTTAGAGCGAGAGACCCAGGCGTATGGATGGTAAAGGACGCCCTGTTCCCAGCGAATTTTGGGATTGTAGAAGAACGATCCCCCCGGTTTTGTCACCCGCCAGACCTCGTCCAGCACCTCAATCTGCCAGGCCTGATATTCCTCTTCGGCGCGCTTATCGCTGGCCTGGTCATACTTAACGCTGGTTACCCGCCATCCCTTCTTGTTCTCCCCCTTGTTGTACGGTGGCGAAGTAACCGAAACGTCCACGCATTCGTCCGGTAACTGACGAAGAACTTCCAGGACGTCCCCCAAAATGACCTGATCCAGAAATGGAGCACGCGTAAACAGATGCTCCAGGTTCTTGTTCATTGTCACCTCGTGCGTTAAGCAGGACAGCGTTTTATAACGTCACCATCTCCGGGTCAATCCCTTGTAGTACGCCTTCGGCGAAGGGGTGGAGATGATGCCCGCCCGCAGAAGCGCCGTACTCATCATCTCCTCCAGTTCCTCCCGCTCCGGCGTGCTGATGTAGGCCAGTTCGTCGGCGCGAGCCAGGACGTATGGGAAGCCCCCCAGGATGCGACACTGGGCCACAATCCCCGCATGGACCAGCGCCAGCCGCGCCGGGTCCTCCGCTACCCACTGGGGCACCTCCACACGGGCCACCACCGGCACCTGCCCCTCCGAAGCGACGTTGAGGTAGAAAAAGAGCACCTCGTGCCCGGCGGGTCGGTAATACGTGCGGTTCACCCCGCTGGGCGAGACGAAGAGCGCCGAACGGGCACCCGCGGGGAGGAACGCGAAAAGAGTACGGTCGGGAATGCGCTCCAGGGGGTTCTTCTCCTCCCGAGCCCGCCGCAAGTCGCCGCCGACGCGGGCCAGATGCAGCAACCGCCCCACCTCGCCATGGCGCGGCCGGCTGATGAAGGCCGCCAGCGCCGCGCCGCGCCGTCGGACTCGCTCCATCTGCCGCAAATAGTGTTCTATCTGCTCCTTCCGGCTCGTCGCCGGAAGGTCCTCCAGCACCCAGAGGATGAGCGTCCCGTCCACCAGCGCCAGGGTCGGGCCGGGGGGCTCCGCCTCCACCAGGTCGGCCAGATGGCTGATCTCGGCGCAGTCCCGCCGCAGGTCCAGCAGATTGCCGGAGACCAGCATCTCCCCTTCGTAGAGGTCCTCCTCCCGAAAGCCCAGCGCGGGGATACTGCGGGCTTCCGGGGTTTCGCCACTGCCGTGCCGGAAGACCAGACTGCCGATGTTGATCAGGTAGTAGAGCACCGCGCTGTGCCGGTCGGGGTGAACGGCCGTGCCGTCGGCGCCGATGACGGTGAAACGCCCTGGAGTTGGTGGGCATTCCACCACTGTGTTCAGCGCCTCCGATGCCGGGATCGCTGCGCCGATCTCCGCAGCAGCATCCGCCAGGAGCGGGCCGACATCGGCGAATTCGTCCAGCCAGCGGCAGGCTTCAGCCACCCGGTCGCTGAAATCTCGCTCCTGCCAGGCCAGCGCCCGCCCCATTTCCTCCGTAACCTGAACCAGACGGCTCAAATCCAGCGTCATAAGGATGCCCCCGAGAGGCCATAAGGTAATCGGAAGCCCCGAGTTCGGGCGACCTGGTCATATTGTACATCCGGGAAGTTCGGTGTCAAGCCTGGCTTGCCCTTCTTGCCCAGTAGTGCTACAATTTTCCGTTAATAGCCGGGGGCGGTGCTCGTTCTGAAGTCCCGCCACCTCAGATAGGGAAAAAGGAGGGGTTTCAGGGCGGGCGGCCGATTCGTCCGCCCTCAGCGGGGAGGGGGCGCTGAAACCCTCCGGTAGGGGCGACTTTGAAAGTCGCCCCTACAGAACCCTGCTGCGCAGGCTGGAATGCCACTCCGCGGCGCTTCGTGGCGCACTACGAACAAGGGTGGGTTTCAAACCCACCCCCACAATGAAGTTTGGCCGTAACTGTTCAGCCAGCGGTTGAAACTGCACCTGGGAGGGCACTTCGTGCCGGGCGACCGCCTGCGCGGTCGCCGGGGCGGCGTCCACTTTTCGGGCAGTTTGCGCCCAAAAGGCCAAAGTTCACGGGGCGCGGCCAGATGCCTGCCTAACCGCTTAAGTTTGCGCCCATAGGGGCGAGGGAGGAGAGGTATCACCACATTCTAAGCAGTGCGTTTCCGGAGGATATTATGGGTGTCTCTGAACAGGAAACCGTACGTCTGTCCCTTCCCAGCAAGGGACAAATGGCAGAAGCGACCTTGAACTTTCTCAACACTTGTGGCCTCGCAGTAGACCGCCCCAGCAACCGCAGTTACGGGGCACGCATCCCCTCCCTTCCCCAACTGGAAGTGCTCTTCCAGCGATCAGGGGACATCGCCGTCAGCGTGCGGGACGGCATCGTGGAGTTCGGCATCACCGGACTGGATATGGTCGCCGAGCGGGGAGGCAACGGGGATTCCATCCTCATCCTGCACGATAATCTGGGCTACGGGCGGTGCCGCCTGGGTGTGGCCGTGCCGGAGAGGTGGGAAACCATCCACACAATGGCCGACCTGGCCGCGTACGTCCGCACCCTGGGGCGCTCCCTCCGAGTCGCCACCCGTTTCCCCAACCTGACCTCCCGATTTCTGAACGATCACAACGTCCGCCCCTACGTCCTCGTCCCCGCCGACGGAACGCTGGAGGTCGCGCCGACCATCGGCTACGCCGACATCATCGCCGACTTGGTTGTCTCCGGACAGACCCTGCAGGCCAATCGCCTGCGGATGCTGGAAGACGGCGAAATCTTCTCCTCGCAGGCTGTCCTTATCGCCAACCGTTCGGCCCTCCGGCGCTCCCCGCTGGCCCGGTCCGTTGCGCGCTATCTCCTGGAGTTCATTGAGGGCCACCGGCGCGCCCGAGAGATGGTCTCCGTCTTCGCCAATATGCGCGGCGCCTCCCCCCAGGAGATCGCCCAGCGGATGTTCTCCCAGAAAACGCTGGGGGGATTGCAGGGGCCGACCATCTCCCCCGTCATCGTCCCGGACGGGAATCCCGACTGGTACGCGGTCCATATCATCGTGCGCCGCGACCAGTTGTTCCGCGCCGTCAGCGAACTGCGCGCCATCGGCGGGAGCGGCGTCGTCGTCTCCCCGGTGGTGTATATCTTCGAAGAAGAACCCGCCCGCTGCCGGGCGATGATGGAAGCCCTGGAAGAAACAGCGGAGACCCCTTCGGGAGGAACGGAATGCTCGTAATACGCATCCTTTCGTGGGAAGAGGCCGCCGAAACCGTCCTGCGCCGACGGGCCGGCGCGTGGTGGGAGGATGTCCCGGAGACCGTCCGAGAGCGCATCCGCCAGATGTTTGGTGAACCGCTGAGCCCTGAAGCGGCCGTCGCGCGGATTCTGGGAGACGTGCAGGCCCGGGGCGATGCCGCCCTGCGGGATTGGACGCGCCGCCTGGACGGAGCGGAAGTCGGAGAACTGGAAGTCCCCCCAGACGAATGGGCCGCCGCGTACGCGGCGCTGCCGGACGACCTTCGGGAGGCACTGACCGCGGCCGCGGAGCGCATCCGCCGTTTCCACGCCGCCCAGCCCCGGTCGTCCTGGATGACGGCCGAACTGGGAGGCCAGGTGGGGCAACGGGTTGTGCCCCTGGACCGGGTGGGCGTGTACGTGCCCGGCGGGACCGCTCCCCTCCCCTCGTCGTTGCTGATGGCGGCGATTCCGGCACGGGTAGCGGGAGTGCGGGAGGTCATCGTCTGCACGCCGCCCGGGCGGGAGGACGGCCGCGTCGCTCCGGTCACCCTCGCCGCGGCCCACATCGCCGGAGTGGACCGGCTCTTTCGCGTCGGGGGCGCACAGGCGATCGCCGCAATGGCCTTCGGCACCGAATCGGTCCCCCAGATGGATAAAATCGTCGGCGCGGGGGGACTCTTCACCACCATCGCCAAGCGGCAGGTCTACGGACGGGTGGGGCTGGACGGCATCTACGGGCCGACGGAGACGGTCGTCGTCGCCGACGATTCGGCCAATCCCGAATGGGTTGCCGCCGACTTGCTGGCCCAGGCCGAACACGACGTCCTGGCGACCGCCATCCTGCTCACCCCGTCCCGGCGCCTGGCCGAGGCGGTGCAGGCCGCCGTCGCCCGCCAGATGGAAACCCTCGGCCGGGCCGACATCGCCCGCTCCGCGCTGGAGGCCCGCGGAGCGATCGTCCTCACCCCCGACCTGGAGACGGCCGTCCGTTTGGCCAACGAATTCGCCCCGGAACATCTCTGCCTCTCGGTGGCCCAACCGGAGGAATGGGTGGGCGCCGTCCGCCACACCGGAGGCCTCTTCCTGGGCGAACACTCCTGCGAGGTCCTGGGCGACTACGTCGCCGGGCCCAGCCACGTGATGCCCACCGGCAGCACCGCCCGCTTCGCCTCGCCGCTGAACGTCTGGGATTTCGTGAAAATCATCAATATTGTCGCTCTGGACGCGGAGACGGCGCGCCGCCTGGCGCCGGTCGCCGCCCGCATCGCCGACGCCGAATCGCTCTCCGCCCACGCCGCAGCGGCCCGCTTCCGGCAGGAGGCGTAGAATGCGTCAGGCCACCGTCCACCGCCGCACCCGCGAGACCGACGTTCAGGTCACCCTGAATCTGGATGGGACGGGCCGGTACGCCATCGCGACGGGCATCGGTTTCTGGGACCACCTCCTGGCCCAACTGGCGCACCACGGCCTCTTTGACCTGCAGATAGAGGC
>CAKZOY010000305.1 GCA_937138275.1 uncultured Chloroflexota bacterium | reverse complement strand
CCAGCGGCCTTTTCCAGGGGCGCAGCTGCTAATTTTTGTTTATAACTTAAAATTTGCCATTGTCAATCTACCTACCCAATCGGTGCGGTTGCCCTGGCTGGCGGTTGAAACCGCACTTGGAAGGGCACTTTGTGCCGGGCGACCGCCAGCGCGGTCGCTCCGGTGGCGTCCACGGAGGTGGACGCCCGGCTACAAGCCCCCCAGGGGCGATTTTAATCGCTGCTCCGGCAGCATGGTAGGTAGTTACTCGGTGGAGCGGTTTTTGAGCACTCCGCGCTTTACATTTTAGCCTTGTTCGGGGAGATAGCAAATTTGGCGCTCCCTGTCTTCCGTGTTATAATCGGCCTGCAATGGTCAGGAAAAACGTTTTCCAGCAATTCGGTTTTCCTCTTCTGGCCCTGGGGGCCATTGTGCTCTCTCTGATGCTGGCCGGGTGCGGGGAGCAACCCCTCCTCTCCGAGGTCTCCTTCTCCAAAGACCGCATCACGCCCAACGCCGACGGCGAGGACGACGTCCTGGTCATCCGCTACCGTCTGTCCCGTTCTGCGTATCTTTCCATTTATTTTTTGGACGAGACGGGCAACCGCTATGTGTTCCGGGACCGGGAACTCCGCGCGCCGACGGGCGAGCGGGAGCCGTACTCCGTCTACTTCTCCGGCGTGGTGGCGGGGTACACTCTGCCGGGGGAGAACTTTGAAGGGTTCACGGTCACCCGCCGGGTGTTGCAGGACGGGGTCTACACGTGGGTGGTGGAGGCTACGGAGGAGGCGGGCCACACCGAACGGGTGACGGGCACGCTGACCATCGCCGATGCGGATACGGCGCTCCCCGAACTGCGCAATTTCACCGTCTTCCCGCCGGTCTTTACCCCCAATCGGGACGGGATCAGCGACCGGGCGCGGATGAATGTGTTCGTCACCAAACCCTATGCGACGCTGATGGTGTATCTGCTGGGGGAGGATCTGCTGGGGGAGGATGAGGTGCGCTACCACGTGGGGGAGGATGAGCGGAGCCCGGCGCTGCCCGGCGAGCGAGGCCTGCACACGTTTGACTACGACGCCGGGGTGGATCAGGGCGCCGACCCCCCGCCGGACGGCACGTACACCGTTTGGGCGGAGGTGCAGGATGCCATCGGGCAGTGGGTAGTGGCGACGTCTACCCTGACCATCCAGAACGGCGGGGTGCCGCGCGCGTACATCCTGAACGCCGAGGTGGAGTGGTCGGCGCAGAGCGTGGCCCTGGGGGAGACGCTGTATTTCACCCTGACGGTGGAGAACGACAGTGTTGTTCCCCTGCGCACCAGCGGGCCGCCGCCCGGCACCGTCTACGAGAGCGACCAGAATTACGCCACGCTGGGGGAGACGATCCAATCGGGTGCCTTCCGGGTGGGGATTCACTGCGAGAACGCGCTCATTAACTATCCCTGGCGCTGGGCCATCGGGGACGATAGCGTGCTGGTGAAGGAGGACGGCTACCTTTACTTGCCTCCTTTCACCCGGTCGGTGGTGACGGGCGGAATTCGCTTTGTGAGCGTGGAGGGGAAACGCAACCCCCAGTACTGCTGGGCGGGGCTCATTCACGAGGACGTGGAAATCTCGTCGGTGAACGACCGGGTGGATCCGGTTTTCCTGTTCATCCAGGTGCCGTAGGGGAGTGATCGCCGTAACATCCCCTGCCCCGTTCGCCACAACCTGGGTCTTCACCGTGTGGCGCTTCTTCTTGCCCGAATAGAACTCCCGCTGGCGTTCCGAGTCCGTGGGCCGGTTGAGCGGCTGCTCGGTGGCATCAAGCAGGGCGATCCCCTCTTCGCCGAAAGCGGCCCGCCGCGCTTCCAGCGAGTCTACCGGCCTCTCCCCTTCCGGCAGCAGTTCCAATACCTCTGGGGCAGGCACGTGCTGGCGTATCCATGGAGCAGCCGCCGCAGGTCGCGCGAAATCTGAACCCGGTTGATGCCAAACCGTTCCCAGCGAGCGAGGGGTGAAAAGAAGATTTTCTGATTGGGCGGCGAAGCCGCCCAATCAGAAAATCGACAGTCGCCCCTGGGGGGCCTTCGGCGGATGGTTGGCCTGCGCCGACCAGGATCGGCGTTTGGGGGTTCCAGGGCATAAAAAGCGGGAAGGGGATTCCCTTCCTGCTGAGGCCGCCGGGAAAAGTATCTACCCATCCAGCTTCTATTGACCTTCCCATTGCCAAAGGAACCCTTTTAGCCGCTTCTTATGTAACCGGGCAAATTATCCCGCCAATAGCGGATCGCCTGTTGGCGGGTATTAGCGCCCTCTCATCCCCCGGCCCCTTCTCCCCCGCCACGGCGGGGGAGAAGGGGGGAAAAATTCCCCGCCGATCGGTGTCGTAAGCAAAACGCAGAGGCGCAGGACGCGAATTTCCTGCCGAAGTATGCCCCCGCGCCCTGCGCCCCTG
>CAKZOY010000304.1 GCA_937138275.1 uncultured Chloroflexota bacterium | reverse complement strand
GGGGATGAGGGGGCGTTAGAGGCCAGACCCTGCCTGCACGAGGTCTGGATATGAGCCGAAAGTGTCAGGTGGCTAGTTGAACAGTTACCTTTATGGCGGGCGGCAAAACTGTCTGCTATGAGTCCTTTGCCCGCCGGGGAAAATTCCGTTCAAGATAAGGAGACAAATGATTCGGAAGCGTGTTCTCTTGGGTGGAGCGCTGCTGGTACTGGCGATGCTGGCCTGCTCGTTGCCGGGGCTGCGTACGCCATCGCCCGGCGGCGGGGGTAGTTCGTCCTCAAACGTCCTGATGCAGGACAATTTCAGCAACCCCAAATCGGGCTGGGAAGTCGGCGAATACGACACGGGAGAAGTGGGCTATGGCGATGGTTACTACTTCGTCATCTCCTACGGCAATGCAAGCACAATGTGGGGAGTCGCCAACCGCTCCTTTCGCAACATAGTGATAGAGGCGGAAGCGAAGCCGGTCTCCGGCCCGGATAACAACGACTACGGCGTTATCTGTCGCGAACAGGGAGATGGCCGCGGCTATTACTTCCTGATCTCGGGGGACGGCTACTATGCCATTGTGAAAGGGACCGACGCGGGGTACGATTGGCTGGTGGACTTCACCGAGAGCAGCGCCATCAAGCAGGGATACACCACGAACCGCATCCGGGTGGTCTGCGACGGGTCCACCCTCAGCCTCTACGTCAACGGCGAACTGGTGGGAGAAGCCAGCGACACGGAGTTCTCTTCCGGGGATATCGCTCTGACCGCCACATCGTACGAGAATGAGTCCGTTGAGGTCCGGTTTGATAATCTGGTCGTCACGGCGCCGTAGATGCTGGGGACCAGGGGTCTTGGAATAATAGTAACTATTCAGCCCTCCGCCGGAAGGTGAACCCTCCGGTAGGGGCGACTTTGAAAGTTGCCCCCACATAACCATGCCTCGCAGGCCGGAACGCCACTTCGCTGCGCTTCGGGGTGGGTTGGAAACCCACCCCTCCCACGAACAGCCCCGGTGTAGGGTGGGTTTCAAACCCACCCCTACAGCCGACGGTTTAGCGTCGGGCGGAGGCTACCTACCCAATCGGTGTGGTTGCCCAGGCTGGCGGTTGAAACCGCTCCTGAGAGGGCGCTTTGCGCCGGGCGACTGCCTGCGCGGTCGCTCCGGTGGCGTCTACGGAGGTGGACGCCCGGCTAAAAGCCCCCCAGGGGCGATTTCAATCGCTACTCCGGCGGCATGGTAGGTGGTTACGAATAATATACCTGCCCCAACCCGGAGCAAAGGACACTCCGTCCACGGTGGGTTCCGTGAACCGCAACCCCTGGGGCCAGTATGGGCTTGTGCAGTTTTGAATCTCGTAAAGTCGTATCACGATCTTTTGGCAAAGTCTCAAAAAGTCATACCACCCCTGGGGGTTGAATCCGGCTTGTGATTCCAGAAGGGTGCGATCTTCTGAGGGTTGATATTTCCCTTCCCCCCCACCCCCCTCCCCATTGAGGGCGGACGGATCGTCCGCCCCTACCGCCGCACGGGGAGGGGGGATGGAAATGGGGTTTTTGGGGCGGCGGCGAAGCCGCCGCCCCAAAAACCCCTCTCTTCCCCCCTCTCCCCCGCCCGCAGGGCAAGGGGGAGAGGGGGGCAAGGGGGGTGAGGGGGATAAAGAGAAACCCTGTAACTCGGAACGAACGCTCAGATTCCCACCAGGGCAAGAGGTGGGATACGACTTTGTGAGACTTTGTGAAAGACCAGGTGATACGACTTTATGAGAATCAACAGCAGCAAATCCCTTTCGGGGAGCAACATGCCCGCGAGATAAAAGTGGGGTTTGTGGGGCGGCTTCGCTGCCCCCACAAACCCCACACCCCACCCCTTTCCCATATGGTCATCGCCGCCCGGACGTTCCGGTGGGAATAAAACAAAAAAGAGCGTCGCCTCCTGAACGCGACGCCCTTTTTGTTTTTGCCCCTTCATCCCAGATACTCGCGCAGTTGTCGGCTGCGGCGGGGGTGGCGCAGGCGACGGAGCGCTTTCCCCTCAATCTGGCGGATCCGCTCGCGGGTCAGGCCGAATTTCTGCCCCACTTCTTCCAGCGTATGACTTCGGCTGCCACCCAGCCCGAACCGGAGGCGCAGGATGCGCGCTTCCCGCGGGCTGAGGGTGGAGAGTACTTCCTCTATCTTCTCCGCCAGCATCTTCTGGTACGCGCTCTGGGGAGGAGTGGGGGTGGATTCATCTTCAATGAAAGACCCCAGTTCGTTATCCTCTTCCTCCCCCACGGGATGTTCCAGGCTGAGCGGTCGCCAGGAGACGCGCATCATCCACTGCACTTTGCGCGGCTCCATATCCAGTTCCAGCGCGATCTCCTCGGGGGTTGGGGGACGGCCGTATTCCTGCTCCAGTTGCTGGGCCGTCTTGTAGAGCCGCCGGATGCGGTCGGACATGTGGACGGGGACGCGGATGGTGCGGCTCTGGTCGGCGACGGCGCGGCTGATGGTCTGGCGGATCCACCAGGTCGCGTAGGTGCTGAAACGGTAGCCGCGGTGATAATCAAACTTCTCCACCGCTTTCATCAGGCCCAGATTCCCCTCCTGGATCAGGTCCAGGAAGGGGACCCCCCGGCCGATGTACTTTTTAGCAATGCTGACAACCAGGCGGGTATTCGCTTTGATCAGGTGCTCCCGGGCCGCCCGGGCCTGTTCCACCATCGCCTCCAGCCGGGTGCGCTCCACCGGATCGCTCCCATTGTTTGCCAAGACCCGTTCCGCTTCTCGCCCCATCTCTATGATGTGGGCCAGATGAGTCTCCTCCTCCAGAGAGAGCAGCGGCACCCGCGCCATCTCCCGAAGATACAGGCCGACGGTGTCGTCCGCCGCAATGCCGCTCAGGTCATCCGGGTCTATGGCCGCAGGGTCCTCCCATTCCTCCGTCGCATCCGAGGTAAAAGACTCGTCGTATACCTCAATACCCGCTTCATTCAACAACAGCAGAATTTCTTCCAGTTGCTCAGGGGATTCCTCCGCCTCCGGAAACAGGTCCAGAACATCGTTGCTGGTCAGATACCCCTGGACTTCCGCTTTTTCTAACAATTCTTCCAGAATATCCATATCTCTCCTCATTCCATCTGTTGCAGGAATTGAGCCAGGGGCGCCAATCGGGGGTCTACTCGCTCTTCTCCACAGCGACAGGGCTCCAGATTCAGGTTCGCACCGCACTCCGGACAGATTCCGCGACAAGCCGGGCGGCAAAGGGGTTTCATCGGCAGGTTCACCCAGATCTGCTCCCGGAGCAACGGCAGGGGGTCAAACCATCCCTCTTCTGTGAGGGTGTAGGTGATCCCGGGACGTGGTCGCCCAGATAGGCCGATCGTTTCCTCTATCTCCAGGACGGTTGCATACGGAAAAGGTTCCAGGCAACGGACGCAATCTATCTCCACCTGTGTTTCCACCCGGGCTTCTACCAGAATTCCCCCCTGAACTCGGGTGAACTGCATCGGACCGCGGAGAAACGCGACGGAGATGTCATCCAGTTGCTGAGGCCCTTCATCCAGGATGATAGAAAGGCGCTCCCCTGGGCGAGCCCCAATAAGAGGGGAAAGGTCTATTTGTATCATAGCCAAACAACAAAAAAAGTACCAGGCACTCCTTCACGCCTTAAGGGTCTTTGGAGGAGAGAAGTCGCTGCACAAACCGGTAAAGCGCCTGGTACTGAATCGTTCAACCGCCTGTATGCTGGATTCGTGCATATTATAACAGAAAAGAGGACTCTCGTCAAGACCTTTTGGCACTTTTTCGGGACGAATTTGAGCAATTGGGCGGAAAGGTGTATAATTTCTCCCTGTCTACAACTCATTTTCAGGAGCGCTCCCAATGGTGATGGTTTCTATTGCCGCATGCGATACGTACGACCTGGAGACAGTCCGCCACGTTCTGGAGGGAGTTCTGGCTCCATTGGGCGGTATGGGCCGCTTTGTCCGCCCCGGCATGCGGGTGCTCCTGAAGCCCAACCTCATCGTCCCTCTGCCCCTGGACCGCGCGGTCACCACCCACCCGACGGTCGTCCGCGCCGTGGCCGAAATGGTGCAGGCCGCCGGAGGCGAGGTCTGGATCGGGGATTCTCCCGCCGGGCCGGTGCGGAACTCCGAACGCCTCTGGCAGCGGACCGGTATGGCGGATGTCGCCGCCGCCACCGGCGCGCGCCTGGTCCATTTTGACGGCGTGGAGTGGCGCCATCTGCGGGGTCAGGACTACTTCATCGCCCGCCCGGTCTTTGAGGCCGACCTGATCATCAACCTGCCCAAACTGAAGACCCATACCCTCACCCTCTACACGGGCGCGGTGAAGAACCTTTTCGGCACCATCCCCGGGACCCGCAAGCGGGAGATTCACTACCGGGCGCCTAACATCGCCGATTTCAGCCGCGCGCTGGCCGATGTGCTGGAACTGGTCCGGCCGGGGCTGACGATTATGGATGGAGTATGGGGCCAGGAGGGGAACGGCCCCGGGGCCAGTGGGACGCCGCGCCGCTATGGTTGCCTGGCGGCATCGGCGGACCCGGTGGCACTGGATACGGTGGTCAGCGGGGCAATGGGATGCCGACCGGGGGCGGTCCTGCATCTGCGGGAGGCCGCCGCGCGCAGCCTGGGCGTTGCAGACCCGCAGGCCATTCAGGTCGTCGGCGACCGGGGAGCGCTGGATTTCGGCCGGGTGCATCTGCCGGGCGTGCAACGACTTCTCCAGGTCCTGCTTCCTCGCTGGGCATCGACGCCGTTGCAAAGGGCCATCCGGGCCCGCCCCCGCCTGGTCTCTCCGGAGGCCTGTATGGGTTGTGGTCATTGCGTGGAGGCCTGCCCGCGCCAGATTATCACTCCGGGGCGCCCCCCGCAGTTCCTGCTGGACCAGTGCATCGGCTGCCTCTGCTGCGCCGAGGTCTGTCCGCAGGGGGTGATTGTGCCGGAGCGGGGACCGCTGGGGCGGGTTTTAGTCGGGAGTCGGTAGTGGGGAGTCGGTAGTCGGGAGTCGGTAGTGGGGAGTCGGTAGT
>CAKZOY010000303.1 GCA_937138275.1 uncultured Chloroflexota bacterium | reverse complement strand
ATACCATTTATACTTTTAACGCAGAGTTTGTCATTATAATTTAGAATCTGCCATTGTCAATGTAGTTACGTCCTTTTTCGTCTGCCGTGAGCGGTCAGGCTGGGCTTAAAAAGGGCGCTGAAGCGCTCTTTTCTTTCGGATTTCGTTCCCTCCGCCCAAGCGCGCGTAATCATATCCGAGGCTGCCCATTTGCGCAAATGCCAGAGATGTGTAATAATCCGGTAAAATCACTCCGATCCGCGGAGATGAGCGGGGGTCCCTGCTGCATCGGAGGGTCTACGGGAGGAAACGGATGACGGTTTCGCGCGAGAAAACTGTAGAGTTCATGATTTCAACCCTTTTACAGGCCGAAACTGCGGCGCAGACCTTCTACCTGTGGCTGATGGACGCCTTCGCCCACGAGCCGGATGCCGCCCAGGTCTGGTGGAAAATGGGGGCAGACGAGGCGGCCCACATCCGGCTGCTGGAGCGGGTCCTGAACTCTCTGCCTCCGGAGCAACGGCTTTCTCTGGTCGACCCCTTGATGTTAGAAAAAGCGATCGCCGCTGCTCGCTTCTCTCCGCATAGGGCGCTGGAGAGGATCGTCACCCTGGAGGATGCTTATCAGGTGGCGCATTCTCTGGAAAATTCCGAACTCAACGCCGTCTTTGAGTTCGTCCTGACCGAGTATTTCCCGAAGCCCTTGAAACGTGACTTTGTGCACAACATGCTGCGGGAACACGTTGACCGTCTGAACGGTCTGCGGACGACGGAGTGGCGGCGGAGCATCCTGGCGCAGAAAGGGGAGGGGGCCGTAGCAGAATGAGGGGGGCGCAATACCTGCTTCCCCAATCTCCGGATGGTTCCTCTGGACGAAGCCTTGGCCCGGGAGACCGCGCGGGTGCGGGCGATCACGGGCCTGCGTACGCCCGATGCGACCCAGGTGGCTACAGCACGGTTGGCAGGCGCGGATGCCATCGCGACCAATTGACAACGGCAAATTTTAAGTTATAAACAAAAATTAGCGGCTGCGCCCCTGGAAAAGGCCGCTGGAAGGGCAAAAGCCAGACGG
>CAKZOY010000302.1 GCA_937138275.1 uncultured Chloroflexota bacterium | reverse complement strand
CGCTACAGCGCCCTGGCGCAGGAATGGCTGTTCCTGGCCCTGGTCAACCACGAGACCGGCTTCATCTGGCGCTACTTTTACCGCCATCCCGGCGTGTTCCAGGCGCACATCGAGATGTACGGCGGGGCGCGCGTGTATCTGCCGCTGGCGCTCCGTGGTTGGAAACCATAGTCAATCAGCAGGAGGAAATAGCAATGGAAGAGGAAAGGCACTCTTTAGAAGCCGTAACGGGCCAATCGCGCCACTCTGCCGCGCCGGTGCTCGCCTCATGCGCCGACGAAGAGCGGGCGCGAGACGAGAAAGGTATTGACACAGCGGACAACTTGTTGTATAATTTCTAAAGCCGCACATCGCCTCTACTATTTCACTCCCCCCTTCAGTGAGGCCGTTCTTTAACCCTTCAGGGGCATAGCCCTGCCTACTCAAATTAGGAGGACAAAAATGGCCAAGATCAAGCCTTCCTTGGCCGCAGTGATCGCCCCCCTATTGGTGGGACTATCACTCATCCTGGTTTTGCTGGGGGGATTGAGTTTCTCTTCTTCCACCGTCCGCGCTGACCCCAGTATGCATTCCGGCGCGACAGGCGACCGAGCCGTCGCCTTTACCCCGCAAAACGGCATCGCCGGCGACACTTCCGACGAGCCAGAAACCCTCTCTCCGTACCATACCCCTGTTTTCTACAACGCTATGCAGAACGGCTGGCTCAACGAGGATGCCCCCAATGCTGTACCCCGCTTGTCTGACGATACTCTGCCTGCAGGGTCAGCAGCGCCAGCTATGGCTGGTAGCCATTTCAGGCCCCCGGTGTTCCACGACACCCGTCCGACCGGGATCCCCGCGTTCACCAGTTTGCCCCCTGTGCCGGCCCCTATGCCCGCTGCTACTACGGCCAGCGGCCCTCTGAACCTCAGCATCAACTACTCCCACGACTGGATTCAGGGCCCCTACGCGCCGGGGCACACCGTCTGGGTAACGGTCACCAACAGCAGCGGCGTACTCAAGGCCGTCGCCAAAATGACCACCCGCTCGCTGCCCTGGGGATGGGAGGGCTTTTCTACTAACGATGGCAACCCCTGGCAGCCGCGACGACCGGACATCCAGCCCGGGGATTGGGTCCACGGGGCGGTGAGCACCGGCTACACCGCCACCGTGCAGGTCGGCCGGATCACCGGCTTGGTGGATGTGGACGCCGACCGCATCACCGGCACGGTGAGCGCGCCCTGGCTCCTGCCCGAAACGGTGGATGTGGAGTGTCATCCCTGGATTGGGCCCGATTGGGCGCCGAACAAGTCCGACCGGATCCTCCCCGATGGCCACGAGGTCTACACCTGCGCCTGGGACCCTCTCACCGAATGGGATATGCAGTTGGGAAAGGAGATCGGCGTCCTCTACCGGGACCCGGCCCGGCATCAGATCTTTAACGTATTCCGCACGGCGGATTACCGCCTGCTCCTGACCGTCAACTACGAGGCCGACCGGATTGAAGGACCCTACGAACCCGGTTACACCATCTGGTTAACGGTAACCAATGCGGCCGGGGTGACAAAGGCCACGATAGAATTGACCACCGACGACCAGGGCTTTTCCACCGACCGGGGCGCCTGGCAGCCGGCGCGGCCGGACATCCAGCCGGGCGATTGGGTGTACGGCGCAGTGGATAACGGCGTCACTGCCGCAATGCGCGTGGGCGAAATCACGGGCGCCCTGGACGTGGCGACCGACCAGGTCACCGGGACGGTCCGGGCGTCATGGTTGTTGCCGGGTACGGTAGAGGTAGAGTGCTTCGCCTGGGACGCGCCCGACTGGATTGTGCACAAGAAGGACAGCGTGACGCCCGATGGCAGCGACCCCTATACCTGCGCATGGGACCCGGACACCGAGTGGAACATCCGGCCGGGACAGAACGTGGCCGTGGCCTACTACACACCGGGGGGAGGGCGGATCGTCCGACTGTTCAGCGAACCGGTCGTGTACGATTTGGATGCTATCGTGGTGAAGATGGAACCTTCTGTTACCAACGCCATTGCCCGCCTGGAGTCCGGCGAGTTCTCCATCTACGCCCAGGACATCTCCGACCCTGCCATCGTCCAACAGATCGCCGATTCTCCCAACCTGGATGGCTATCTTTCCTACGGCAGATACAACGAACTGACCTTCAACCCTTCGGGACCCATCTTTGCCAGGACGGGCAAACTCAACCCCTTCGCCGCGCCGCGCGTGCGCGAGGCGGTGAACTGGCTGGTGAACCGTGAGCACATCCGCCAGAACATTATGGGTGGGATGAGCATGCCGCGCTTTCACCCGCTGAACATCGCATCTCCGGATTACGCCGATCTCGCCGATGTGGCCCGCGCCCTGGAACGGGAGTACGCCTACGACAAGACCCTGGCCCAGCAGGTCATCGCCCAGGAGATGCTCAAGTTGGGCGCGACCCGGATCGGCGGCAAGTGGTACTACAACGGCGAGCCGGTGGAGATCATCCTCCTCATTCGCGTGGAAGACAAACGCCGGCAGATCGGCGATTACGTCGCCGATCAATTGGAGTCCATCGGTTTCACCGTCGTCCGCGATTACAAGACGGCAGCACAGGCCTCTCCCATCTGGCTGCGAGGCGACCCTGCCGATGGACGCTTTCATATCTACACCGGCGGCTGGATCACAACCCAGGCACCTCGTGATCTTGCCGAAAATTTCGCCTTCTTCTACACCAATATGGGCTTATCCCTCCCCCTCTGGCAGGCATACAATCCCAAACTCGAGTTCTACGAACTTGCCAGGAAGTTGAGGGGCCGGGAATTTTCTACTTTCGCCCAGCGGCGGGCGATGATGGCCCAGGCGCTGGACTGGGCCCTGGAGGATTCCGTCCGTGTCTGGTTGCACGACCAGTTGAGCATCACCCCGCGCCGGACGGAGGTGCGGTACGCTTCCGGTCTGTATGGGGGGATGTGGGGCTCCTGGCTGTGGCCGCACACCCTGACGCGCACGGGTGTCTTCACCACCCCGCTGACCATCGGCAGCCCCAGCGTTCTGTACCAACCGTGGAATCCGCTCAGTGGATCAAACTGGGACTACGATCCTACCTTCTTCCGCGCCACCGCCGACCAGGGCGCCATCCCCGACCCGTACAACGGCCTGGTCTGGCCCCAGCGCATCATCAGCGCCACCGTCGTGGCCCGCAGCGGCCTACCGGTCACCCGCACCCTGAACTGGGTCACCCTGCAATTCACGCCCACTATCGTCGTCCCCGCCGATGCCTGGGTGGACTGGGATGCCGGCGACCAACGCTTCATCACCCGGGGCGAGAGATACTCCCAGGGCCTCACCGCAACGGTCAAAAGCGTCGTCTACTACCCGGCCAATTTCACCACCAACGTCACCTGGCACGACGGCAGCCCCTTCTCCGTCGCCGACGTGGTGCTCCATATGATCCTGGCTTTTGACCGGGACCTGACGGATATCCGCGGCGTGCGCATCATCTCCCAGAACCCGCTGGTCATTGAGACCTACAGCGACGCTTACCAGATAGACGCGGAACTCAACGTCCGTACGTGGTGGCCCTACTACAACACCGGACCGGGCGCCTGGCACAACCTGGCCCTGGGCCTGCTGGTTGAAGAAGCCCGGGAAGGCGCCTTCAGCCAGCAGCAGGCCAACGAGTGGGGAGTCCCGTGGCTGGATTACGTTGCCTGGCCGGGTATGGTCCCCCTGGAGCGCAAACTGGCGACCGCACGAGCAGCCAACTACATCCCCTACTCGCCGACGCTCGGCGCCTACATCACTCCGCAGGAGGCGCAGGCCCGCTGGAACAACCTGGCGAACTGGTATGAGCAGCGCGGCCACTTCTGGATCGGCACCGGGCCGTTCTACCTGGAGCACGCCCTCAAGCCTCTGGGCGAACTTTCGCTCAAGCCGTACCTGGCCTACCCCGACCCGCCGGACCGCTGGGCCGCCTTCACCGACCCGCCGCTCGCCCAGGCCGCTATCACCGGGCCGGATAGCGTCTCCCAGGGCGCCGGGGCCACCTTCACCGTGAGCGTGAGCCTGGCGGGCCAGCCTTACCCCGCCGCCGATATCAACAGCGTCCGCTACCTGCTGTACAACGCCCAGGGCGCCATTGCCTTCACTGGCACGGCCACCGTGGTGCAGGATGGCCTCTGGCGGATCACACTGACGCCGGAGATGAGCGCCCAACTCCCCCAGGGCCTCAATCAACTGGAGGTTGCGGTCACATCCAAACGCATCGTCCTG
>CAKZOY010000301.1 GCA_937138275.1 uncultured Chloroflexota bacterium | reverse complement strand
AGCCAGGGTGACCCGGATGAGGCCTATGCCGCGCTGGGCCGGGAGCGGGCGCTCATCGTCAACGCCATCTTCGCCGCCCAGAACCGGATCCAGCCAGGGACGACGACAATGATCCAGACGCCGACGGGAAAACATGAGTACCGCATCGTCGCGGTCGCTTCCGACTATCTGAACGCCAAACTGGCGACGGCCTACGTCTCTCATGCCAACCTGGAACGGGATTTCGGCCAGACTGCTGACCTCCTGTTTATGGTGGATGTGGACGAAGGGGCCGATTTCGCGGCTGTGCGCGGTCGTCTGGAGGAGATCGTCCGCCGGTACCCCGCCTTTATTCTGGTAGAACAGCGCGCCTTTCGCCAGTCGCAGGAAGAGGCCCTGCGGAACAATATGACCATTCTGTACTTAGTGATGGCGCTGCTGGTCGTCCCGTCCCTGCTGGCGACGGCGAACACGCTGGTCATCAACGTGATGGAGCGGACGCGCGAGATCGGCGTGCTGCGGGCAGTCGGGAGCACGCGGCGGCAGGTGCGCCGGATGATTCTGGCGGAGAGTTTGCTTCTTTCGGCACTGGGGGCGGCCTTCGGCATCCTGGCGGGTCTCTGGTTGGGGTATGTGATGACCCAGGCGATGAATACGGTGGGCTTCATCGGCATTCCGTACTACTTCCCGTATGCGGGGATTTTGGGGGCGATCGCGCTGGGGCTGCTCATCGGGGTGGCGGCGGCGGTTCTGCCGGCCCGGCGCGCGGCGCGGCTGGACATCGTGGCCGCGCTGCGATACGAGTAGATTAGCGGGGCGGGGGCGGCTCCGCCGCCCCCGCCCCGCTTGTTGGGGCTTGCAACCCCGATTTGCCAATCCGACCCGATGGGAGTAAAATAGAACCACAGGTAAATAATCCCTGCCTTTCCATCCACAACGGGGAGCCCGTGGGACGGGCTGAGAGGAGCGTGGGACGCTCGACCCGCAGAACCTGATCCGGGTAATGCCGGCGGAGGGAAAACACTGATGGGAAACGCTCATCAATCCATCCTCCGCCGCGGAGGATGGATTCTTTATGGCTGAACGCGTCGTCATCTTCGCCAACGGCGTTCTGCCGGCTCCCGAACGGGCGCGCCGATTGCTCCAACCGGAGGATGTGCGCATCGGGGCCGACGGCGGGACCCGCTATCTGCTGGAGTGGGAATTGCGCCCCCACGAAGTGGTCGGGGACCTGGATTCTCTCCCCGAAACGGCCGTGGAGGCGCTCCGGCGGGATGGGGTGCCCGTTCACCGCTACCCGCGCGATAAGGATGAGACCGACCTGGAACTGGCCCTCCGGCACGCCCTCCGATACCAGCCGTCCTCCATTCGTATCCTCGCGGCATCCGGCCTCCGTCTGGATCAGACGGTCGCCAACCTCGCCCTGCTGACCGTCCCCTGGCTGGAGGGAGTGGATGTGCGTCTGGACGACGGCGTGGAGGAGGCGTTCTTCGTCCGCCGCGAAGGGGTCATCCAGGGAGAAATCGGAGATACAGTCTCCCTGATTCCCTGGGGCGCCCCTGCCGAGGGAGTCCGCACCGAAGGCCTGCGCTGGTCTCTGGAGGACGAGACCCTCTACCCGGGGGCGACGCGCGGCGTCAGCAACGAACTGGTCTCCCCGACCGCATCTGTACGTATCCGTTCGGGGCTGCTGCTGGTCGTCCATCGGCGTTTGCCAGATTAACGAAGAAAAGGAGGTACTATGCGTCCGGTTATCGTCGTTCTGCTGATTGCGCTGGCGGTTCTCACCGCCTGCGGGCCGCGCCAGCCCGCCACGCTGACGGTGATGACCCACGACTCCTTCGCCGCCAGCGAAGAAGTCATCCGGGCCTTTGAGCAGGAGCACAACGTCAAGGTCACCTTCCTCGCTTCCGGCGATGCCGGGACGGCGCTCAACAAGGCCATTCTGACAAAAGACGCGCCGCTGGCGGACGTCTTCTACGGGGTGGACAACACCTTTCTCTCCCGTGCACTGGAGGCGGGCATCTTTGAGCCGTACCGCTCGCCGCTCCTGACGGAGATTCCGACCGAATTTCAACTGGACCCGGAGTTCCGCGCCCTGCCGGTGGATTACGGCGACGTCTGCATCAACTACGACAAAGCGTACTTTGCCGAGAAGGGGTTGCCCCTCCCGCAGACGCTGGAGGACCTGACCCGGCCCGAATATAAAGGTCTGCTGGTGGTGGAGAACCCCGCCACGTCGTCGCCGGGGCTGGCGTTCCTGCTGGTCACCGTCGCCCATTTCGGCGATCCGGGCTACCTGGAATTCTGGAAGGCGCTGAAGAAGAACGGGGTGATTGTTGCGCCGGACTGGGAGACGGCCTATTACACCCACTTCAGCGCCTCATCGGGCCGGGGACCGCATCCGATGGTCGTCTCCTACGGCTCCAGCCCGGCGGCGGAAGTGATCTTCGCGGAGAAGCCCCTGGAGGATGCCCCCACCGCGTCCCTGGTCGGGCCCGGAATGTGCTTCCGCCAGATAGAGTTTGTCGGCGTGCTGAAAGGCGCCAGGAACCGCGCCCTGGCCCAGAAATTCGTGGATTTTATGCTGAGTGTCCGTTTCCAGGAGGACATCCCGCTGCAGATGTTCGTCTTCCCCGTTCATCCCCAGGCCCGGTTGCCGGAAGCCTTTGTCAAATACGTCCAGGTCCCGGAACAGCCGGTTCTAATGGACCCGGCACGGATTGCCGCCCACCGTGAGCGCTGGATTCGGGCCTGGAGTGAGGTGGGGTGGATCATCATGGATTGATGGGAGGGAAAAAGGGGTTTGGGAGCGGTAGTTTTGCCGCCCCCAAACCCCAAATTTCATCCTTCGGTGGGGACTGAACAGGTACGTGAGGTGACAAAATAACCGCGGAACGCCTATCTGCCCCGCTCCGACGGCTATTTTGGCAGGAGAAGGGCATCTTCCCGTCCTCCCTTCTCCTCCTGCCCGCTTCCCTGTTCCTGGCGGTGTTTTTCCTGTACCCGCTGGGGTCCATCCTGCGCGCCGCGCTGGACGGGAGTGTCCTCCTGGATGAAAGGACCTGGGTAGTCGTCCGGCGGGCACTGGGGTTCACGCTCTATCAGGCCGCGCTGTCCACCCTCTTCACCCTGCTGGTCGGGTTACCCCTGGCCTATCTCTTTGCCCGGTACCGCTTCCCGTTGCGCTCTCTCTGGCGCATCGCCGTGGCGATCCCGTTTATGTTGCCCACGGTGGTGGTCGCTGCGGGGTTCAACGCCTGGCTGGGCGACCGGGGATGGGTCAACCTGACCCTGATGCGGGCCTTCGGCCTTCCGGAAGCGCCCATCCCCTTCAGCGGTACCCTGACTGCCATCGTGACCGCGCACGTCTTCTACAACACGACGTTGATCGTCCGGATCCTGGCCTACACGCTGGAGCATATGGACCCGCGCCTGGAACAGGCGGCGCGCGTCCTGGGGGCGGACGGGTGGCGGGTATTCTGGCATATCACTCTGCCGCTATTGCGCCCGGCGCTGCTGGCCGCGGCGTCGCTGGTGTTCCTCTTTGACTTCACCAGTTTCGGGGTGATCCTGCTCCTGGGCGGGCCGCAGTTCGCCACGCTGGAGGTGGAAATCTACGTCCAGGGAGTGCACATGCTCAACCTCTCCCTGGCGGCCCTCCTTTCGGTGGTTCAGTTGCTCTGTACGGCGGCGCTCTCGTTTCTCTACGGGCGCCTGCTGGCCCAGGTCATCGCTCCCATTGCGCCCCGTCCGGCGGAAGTCAACCTGCGGACACCGTGCCGCTGGGCGGAGAGAGCCTTTGTGGGCCTGATGGTGCTCCTGCTCATCGCGCTCTTCGTGCTCCCGATGGTCTCCGTACCGATCCGGTCGGTAGCGCGGCTGGAGGCGGCCCGGGGCGAACGGGGCGAAATCCGCTACGGCCTGACGGCCGACTACTACCGGGAGTTGTTCATCAACCGTCGGGGGTCGTTGTTCTACGTCCCGCCGTTGCAGGCGGCGCGCAATTCGCTGCTCTTCGCTTTGCTGACGGTGCTCCTCTCCCTGGCGCTGGGGATTCCGGCGGCGGTGGCGCTCAGCCGCCAGAACGTCTGGGCGCGCCGGATGGACGTCCTCTGGATGCTCCCTCTGGGCGTCTCCGGGGTGACGCTGGGGCTGGGGTTTCTGCTGGCCTTCCGCCGGGCGGTGGCCTTTCCGGGGCTGGTGCCGCTGGCCCACACGCTCATCGCCCTGCCCCTGGTGATTCGTACCCTGCAACCGGCGCTGGTCTCCATCCCGTCCCATCTACGGCAGGCGGCGCGGGTGCTGGGAGCCTCGCCCTGGCGGGCCTGGTGGCGGGTGGAGTGGCCCATCCTGCGGCGGGCCGTCCTGGCCGCGGCCGCCTTCGCCTTCACCGTCTCCCTCGGAGAATTCGGGGCGACCCTCCTGCTGACCCGTCCAGAATACCCCACGCTGCCGGTGGCGATCTACCGCTTCCTCTCCCAGCCCGGCGGCCTGAACTACGGTCAGGCGATGGCGATGACCACGATTCTGATGCTCCTCACCGCCGCCGGGGTTCTGCTGCTGGAGCGCCTGCGCATGCCGGGCAGTCAGTTTTGATTTTTTTAAAACCACAAAGGGCACGAAGGGAGACACGAAGGGCACAAAGAAATAAATAAATCTCCGCGTGCTTCTGTGGCCTGAACGATCAGAGATGCTGGAAGTCATAGACATCCACAAAACCTACGCCGGGGAACCGCTGTTGCGCGGGGTCTCTTTCCACGTAGACCAGGGAGAGACGGTCTGCCTGCTGGGGCCCTCCGGAAGCGGCAAGTCCACCCTGTTGCGGATTATCGCCGGCCTGGAGGCGCCGGAGGGCGGGCGGGTATGCTGGCAGGGGGAGGACATCACCCACCGTCCGCCCCACCTGCGCCGGATGGGGCTGGTCTTTCAGGACTACGCCCTTTTCCCCCACCTGAACGTGGCGGAGAACGTGGCCTTCGGCTTGCGGATGCAGGGCTGGCCCCCGGCTGCGCGCGCTGAACGGGTGCGCGAAGTGCTGGCGCAGGTCAAATTGAGCGGTTTTGAAAACCGGCGCGTGACCGAACTCTCCGGCGGGGAGCAGCAACGGGTCGCCCTGGCGCGGGCGCTGGCCCCGCGCCCCTGCGTCCTGATGTTTGACGAGGCGCTGGGTTCTCTGGACCGCGCCCTGCGGGAGGAACTGCTGGAGGACCTGCGGCGACTGTTGCACTCCAGCGACGTCGCGGCCATCTACGTCACCCACGACCAGGAGGAGGCCGCGGCCATCGCCGACCGGATTCTGATCCTCCACGAGGGGAAAATCGTCCGCAGCGGCCCTCCGGCCCAACTCTGGGAGAACCCAGGCCATCTCTGGGCAGCGCAGTTCCTGGGCGTGGGGAACGTCCTGTTCGGCCGCTGGAGGGCCGGTTCGGACCACCCATTGGTGGAAACCGACCAGGGGACGTTCCCCCTGGTCTGCTCCCACGCCCATGCCGATGGGGAGACCATCGCGGCGGTCCTGCGCCCGACGAAGGTGGAAGCGGTGGACGGAGCGGGAGACCTGTGCGTGCGGGTGGTGGACGTCGTCTTTCAGCAGGAGCGGTTTAAGGTGTACCTGGAGAACGGATGGTACGTATACCTGCCCCGTCCGCCGTCGCCGGGGACGGTGCTCTCCCTGCGTCTGCAGATGGATGCGATCCAATGTCTGGGAGACGGTCGGTGATTCTGGTCAGCGCGTGCCTGCTTGGGCTTCCCACGGCCTACGACGGGCGCGGTCATCCGACCCCGGAACTGGTCCGCCTGGCCGCGCAGGGGCAGGTCATCCCCGTCTGCCCGGAGGTCGCCGGGGGGCTACCGGTTCCCCGCGCTCCGGCGGAGATCGTCGGCGGGGATGGGAACGACGTGCTGGACGGGCGGGCGCGCGTCGTCACGATAGACGGGCGGGACGTGACGGAGATGTTCGTCCGGGGCGCGGAGGCGGCGCTGGCCCTGGCCCGTCGGTACGGGGTGCGTCTGGCGGTGATGAAGACGCGCAGTCCCTCCTGCGGCCCGGCAGGGATTTACGACGGCACCCACAGCGGACGCCTGGTCTCCGGAGAAGGGGTGACCGTCGCCCTGCTGCGGCGGGCAGGGATTACCGTCCTCTCGGAGGAAGAAATTCCCGCGGATTTCTCCCCCGACGACTACCAGAACTTCCCTCCCCCCAGCATCCGCCGCGCGAAGTGATACATCGCGTAGCACTCCATCGCGAAGGGCGGGAAGCCCAGCATCCCCAGGACCGGCATCCGGAAATAGTAGACGCCGAAGTCCAGGGGCCAGGGGATGGTGTACCGCCATCCGGCCGTAGCCCAGTAGTTCCAGAACTCCCAGAGTAACCCACACACGCCCCCCGCGGCCAGCAAGAGCAAGGCCGGACGGGGATTCCCCTCTTCCCATTCCCGATAGCAGGACGGTGCTCCCAGGGCCCGGTTGATCGGCTCCAGGAAGAGAATAAACCCCAGCCAGACGAAAGCGAAGAGGTACGGACGCGCGCCCTCCGGCAGAAGAGGCGGAATGGTCAGAAAGGCTGCGCCCAGCAGGAAGGAGAGGGCCGAACTCAGGGGTGTCAGCGGCCGGGGCCGGACGCGGACGCGCCGGAAGAGCCCCAACCCCTCCAGGACGTCGGCCGTCTCAAAGATGCCGGGGAAGATGGTAGCGAAGGACCAGAGGTAGGCCAGATTCCGTAGCCAGGGGTTTTCGGGGACGCCGACGTAGTACCAGTTCATCAGGCTCATGTTGTAGACTTCAAAAACGAGCCAGCATCCGACGGAGATCCAGGGGAGCATGAGCGCCTGGCGGGGCTCGCTCCGGATCAGGGAACGGCCGCGCAGGCGGAAGGCCAGCGCGTCGGCGAAGAGGATATATCCGGTCCAGACGATGGGAGTAAACCAGCGGGAGATGAACGGTTGCCGGAGGATCAGGCCGATCTCCGCCCCGACGACGACCAACGCTCCCAGCCAACCGTACCAGGGGAACGGGGCTCTGGTCCTGCTCTGCATTGGACACCTCCTCTGGGACCTGGGGAATGGCCCACACAAGGGTAGGTTTTTTGCCTCTGGTAGGGGATGGGTGAAAAAGTTTCTTTCCTCAACCCGCCGGGTAGAGCGAGCAGGGCTGCCCAAAAAACTACCATACGAGGGAGAATGGCCCCGGCGTGCGTTGAGGTGGGGGGCTGGTGGTTAAATCCCTTCGGCGATAACAAAATAGCCCGGCATCCACCGGGCTACAGGAGCGGGTGACGGGATTCGAACCCGTGGCATTCAGCTTGGGAAGCTGACGTTCTACCGCTGAACTACACCCGCTTCGGCTATAATTATAGCCACGAATACGGAAAAGTCAAGCGCGATTGGGCCGCTGCGCCCGCTCACTCCACCCCCACCTCCTCCGCCCGCATCGCGAAAATGGCCCCCATCATCTCCGAGACCAGTTGCCGGTCGGTGAAATGGCGCAGGCTGATCGCTTTGGACGGACAGGTCCCCGTGCAGGTGCCGCACCCCTTGCAGAGGGCCTCTATGACGTGCGCCACCCGCCGGTCGGACAGATATTCTATGGCGGTGTACGGACAGGTCTGGATGCACTGACCGCAGCCGGTACACATCATCTCGTCCACCACCGCGATGGAGGGCTGAATCTCCACTTCCCCCTGCCCGATGATGGAGAGGACACGCGCCGCCGCCGCCGACCCCTGGGCCACCGAATCGGGGATATCGCGCGGGCCCTGACAGCAACCGGCGATGAACACCCCGTCGGTCATCGTCGCCACCGGGTCCAGTTTGGGGTGTTTCTCCCGGAACCAGCCGTCGGCGTCGGTGCTGATGCCGAAGATGCGGGCGACCTCCCGACTATCGCGGCGGGGCTCCAGCCCCACCGCCAGCACCACCATGTCCACTGCCAGACGACGCTGTTTGCCGATCAGCGTGTCGTCAAACTGGACGACCAGTCGCCCCTCCTCCTCCGGCCCCCGGACCGCGTCCGTCACCTGGGCGACCTTCCCCCGGATGAAGCGGATGCCCTCATCCAGCATTTTGTGGTAGAACTCCTCGTACATCTTGCCGGGGGCGCGGATGTCAATATAAAAGTTGTACACCTCGGCGCCCGTCTTATGGTGGATGAGGTGGGCCAGTTTCAGGCTGTACATGCAGCAAACGCGGGAGCAGTACTCGTGGTAGCGCAGGTCGCGGCTGCCGACGCAGTGGATGATGGCGACCCGTTGGGGGACGGTCACGCCGTCCCGCAGGACGACGCGGCCGCCGGTGGGACCCGCCCCGCTGAGCATCCGCTCCATCTCCAGCGCGGTGAAGACGTTCGGATACCGCCCGTACCCGAACGGGGGCGCCCGTCGGGCGTCAAAGGGGTCAAAGCCCGTCGCCAGGATGATGTTCCCCACCTGGACCTCCAGGATAGTATCCTCCTGGTTGTAGTCAATGGCCCCGGTGGGGCAGACTTTCTCGCACAGTCGGCAGCGGCCCTTGGTGAACCAGAGACAGTTCTGCCGGTCAATGACCGGGAAGGCCGGCACCGCCTGGGAGAACGGACGGTAGATGGCCTTCCGGTAGCCCAGTCCGGCCTCGTAGGCCTGATCCACCACCTTCGTGGGGCATTTCTCCTGGCAGAGGCCGCAGCCGGTGCAGAGGTCCTCCCGCACCGACCGCGCCCGCTTGCGGATGCGGACGGTGAAATTCCCCACGTAGCCGGAGACCGACTCCACTTCGCTGGCGGTCAGGAGGGTGATGTTGGGATGCCGACCGGCATCCATCATCTTGGGCCCAAGGATTCAAGCACTACAGTCCAGCGTGGGGAAGGTCTCATCCAGTTGGGCCATCCGCCCGCCGATGGACGGCTCCCGCTCCACCAGGTAGACCGGATACCCGGCATTCGCCAGTTCCAGGGAAGCCTGGATGCCGGTGATTCCCCCGCCGACGACCAGCGTGGCGGGATGGATGCGCACCCTCTGGGGGAAGAGGGGCTGGTGATGGCGCACCCGCAGGACGGCCGCCTCCACCAGCGCTTTGGCCTTACGGGTAGCCTCGGCGGGGTCGTCGTGTACCCAGGCGGACTGCTCCCGGATGTTGGCCTGGTCAAAGTGGTACGGGTTCAGGCCGGCGGCGACGACGGCCCGCTGGAAGGTCGGTTCGTGCATCCGGGGGGTACACGCGGCCACGACGACGCGGTCCAGGTTCAGTTCGCGGATGTCGTTCTGGATCAGTTCCTGGCCGAGGCTGGAGCACATAAAGCGGTAGTCCCGCGCGATGACGACGTCGGGAAGGGTGGCTGCCCAGCGGGCCACTTCCGCGACGTCCACCACACCGGCGATGTTGGAGCCACAGTGGCAGATATAGACCCCGATCCTCATGGGTCTCCTTTCCGGCAAAGGGGAGGGGGCGGGGGCGGCGGCTTCGCCGCCGCCCCCGCCCCGGCCTCCCTTATCGTGCCCCGAACTCTACAGGCAGCGGTTCGGGCATGGGCAGGGCCTCTTTGGGCTGGCGGAGTTTCCGTTCGGACGGCACCTCTTCGGGCGGATTGCGGAACTTCTCCAGCACCCCTTCGGCGGAGACGATTTCCTGCCCAAACCCCAGCGATTCCGGTTCCAGACCCAACGCCAGCCCCATCATCTGGGAGAAGTACAGGATGGGGATACGGATGTCGGCGTCAAAATGCGCGTTGACCTGCCCCTGATAGGCGTCCAGGTTCAGTTGACACATGGGGCAGGCCACAACCAGTGCGTCAATATCCAGCCGCGCGGCGTTAGAAAGAAGGTAGTAAATCATCCCATAGGCCGTGTCGGCGTCCAGTTGGGTCATGTGACCGCCGCAACAGTTGGCCCGCAGGGTGTAGTCCACCACCTCCGCCCCCAGTGTCTGCAGCAACCGGTCCATCCGAAAAGGATACTCGTGGTCATCCCGACTGGCTGGTCGGACGGTGACGCAGCCGTAGTAGGCTGCCAGACGCAGCCCGCGCAGGGGCTTACGGACGTGGGCGGCGATCTCCTCCGGGGTGAAATCCTCCACGATGACCTCCAGGGCATGGCGGGAATGGACTCGCCCCGGCTTATAGTGGAGGTGGCCTGCCGCCAGCGCCTCGTTGACCGCCTGGGCCAGTTGGGGGTACGCGGCCATATTTTTGTCGGTCTTCAGCATGTTGTAGTAACAGGCAGAGCAGGGAGCAACGACCTGGTCCAGGTCAGGGGGAACCAGGGCCAGGTTCCGGGCGACCAGTGCGTAGGCAGGGAGCAGGGCCAGGGAGAAGTATTCGGTGGCGCCGCAGCAGTTCCAGTCCTCCAGTTCCACCAGTTCTATGCCGAGGACCTGAGCCACCGCGCGGAAGGACATGTCGTAGGCCGCGGCGTTGCGCTCCAGAGAGCAACCGGGGTAGTAGGCGTATCGTCTCACCATGCGCCCTCCTCTTCCAGTTCTTTGGCCCGGCGCAGGATGGCGCGCAACTGACGGATGCCGCGAATGCGCTGCGGAGTGAAGGACATCCGCCCGCGGGCGACCATCCCCAGCATCAACGGCGACATGCGGATGCTCTGGAGGGGGTGATGGCGCAGGTAATGGCCGGTCGCCAGGCCCAGTTCAAAACTCCGACCGTATGTCTCCACCTGCCCGACGAACGTCTCGGAGAAACTGGTGATGGAGGCAGTGTAGTAACCGGCCTCAATCGCCAGTCGCTTCAACTGGTACATAATGTCCGTGATGGGGATGTCCTGGGGGCAGCGGATGGTGCAGTAGTAGCAGGAGACACAGAACCAGAAGGTGTTGCTGCGAAGGACTTCCTCCCGCATCCCGGCCAGAATCATCGCGAAGAGTTCGCGGGGGGTATGGTCCATCGCCGCCCCGGAGGGGCAGGAGCCGCCGCAAGTGCCGCACTGGATGCATGTCCGGAGGCGTTCCCCACCGGGGATAGCCATCACTTCGTCCATAAAGGTGGGGGTGGAGGATTTCTCAGCCACTGTTTTCCTCCCGGGTAGGATAATAACATTATTTCCCGCTGCCGGTTACTCTGGACATCAACTGGAGGGATAGTTGTAGAAAGGTCTCCTTGATCGCTGCCGGATCAAACGGCAATACCATTTTCACAGGCCAAGCATCGCTCCGATCCGGAAAATCCGTCACCCGATTCAATGCCACAGCGAACCAGTACAGATCAAATCCGGGATCCTTCTGAGCCGCCCGCTCCAGCAATTTCTCCACCAGCTCTTCCTGAAAGATGAAGTACAGGTCCACTGCATCCCGGGGCTCGGCCCGACCATAATAGGCCAGCACTTTGTCCACACTCAGGTCAGACCAGTTATTTACATTGACAATGGCAGATTCTAAATTATAATGACAAACTCTGCGTTAAAAGTATAAATGGTAT
>CAKZOY010000300.1 GCA_937138275.1 uncultured Chloroflexota bacterium | reverse complement strand
GCCTGAACAACCCGAAGGGAACGTTGTTCATCGCGGTGGCGAAATCGCCTTTTGCCCCACCCCCCAATACTGCTCGGGGTCATCCCGGATGTGGATGGGAGAGAGACCGGCCTCCGTTAGCATCCGGCCCAGTTCTCCTCCCGACGGCAGCAGGTCGTTCCCGATCACCCCTCCGACTCCCTGATGGATGGCGTTCACCCGCTCCCGGCCCAGGTCGTGCAGGATGAGCAGATGTCCGCCCTCTGCCAGAACTCGTGCCAGTTCCATCAGCGTCGCCGGTTTGTCCTGAAAGTGGGGAAAGGCGTTGTGGCAGACTACCAGGTCCACGGCCTGCGGGGTGAGGGGGAGGTGACGGGCGTCCGCCTGGAGCAGGGAGGCCCAGGGGCAGCGCCGTCGGGCATACTGGAGCATCCGATGGGAGAGGTCCACCGAGAGGATGCGCGCCGTTGGAGCGGCCTCCCGAAGCAGGGGGATGAGTGCTCCGGTCCCGGTGCCGATCTCCAGCACCCCCCGGGCCTCCTGCAGGAGCGGTCGGAAGGGAGTCAGTAAGTCCCGCAGTTTTTCCTCTCGGTCCGGGGGCTGCTGTGCATCCCATTCGTCGGCCAGATGGTCAAAAAATTCGCGAAGGGTGTCCATAAAGGTCTCCCGGCACTCTTCCGCCTGGGTGTAAATTGCCCGAAAAATTGCCTGCACCCCCTTCGGGGGCGGTTTGTAGTGCGCCACGCAGTGTAGCGGAGGGATGACGCATGCGTCACCCTTCCAGCCTGCGCAGCAGGGTTTTGGTTTGAGGCCGGAGGATTTCAGCCTCTGGCAGGTGGCATTATGCCCTCCTCCACCCCCATCCCCTTGCCTTGCATGGGTAGGTTTTTCACCCCCAGCGAGCAGGGGGCAAAAAGAAGATTTTTGATTAGGCGGCTTCGCCGCCCAATCAAAAAATCTATTTCTTCCCCGCTTTGCTGGGGGCGATATCGCGCTTTCGCCTGACCGTAAACGGTCAGGATGAGCCAAAAGGGCGCTTTTTGCAAATGGACAAATTATTCCAGCAATACCAGGAATCACCTGTTGACGGATATTAGCGCCCCCTCACCCCCCTATCCCCCCTCCCCGTGGGGCCGTAAGGGCGGACGTTCTGTCCGCCCTCAATAAAGTACAACAGGGGTGCCGGATGAAG
>CAKZOY010000299.1 GCA_937138275.1 uncultured Chloroflexota bacterium | reverse complement strand
CTCGCAACTGCCTCTGCTGCTCCTGCAATTGAACTGCCATCCGGTTAAGTGTGCTGACCATATGTCTGTTTACTGTTACTTGCCTTTGGGCCAGTTTTCCCAAATAAAACAGCACCAGGTTATGCGCTTCTCGTCGGATCCGTTTCCACAGTGAGCCCAATATCGGTAGATGAGTTGCTGGCGATGGCATCAGTTCCGCTTCTACGCCGATCTGGTAATAGAGGTCGTTCGCTTTGCGAAGATAGTAGTATAGATCGGCATCATAATCCTCGCCTTCCGGCTCGCCAGGGTATGCTGCTGCTCCAAATATTGGGAATCTCTGCCGGGGATATCCCAGTTCCTCTCTCCGACGCCGTATCCGTTCGCGGATCTGCTCTACGATCTGGGCCGGATCAATCTCCGGATCTTGAATTTCTATCAGGTCATCAGGAATTTCATTCTGATCCATCATCATTTTCCCCACCAAATGTGCTTAATGGACTTGTTCCACAATGTAAACTGCCAATGCTGGCTGGTATGGCACAATAGCCGTCGGCCAGTGGTCGTATGAATGCTCCAGTACGGAGAGGTCAAACTGCACCGTGCCAATGGCCCGGCAACGCCAGCGGTCACACAGACCGCTCACGGGTGATGAACCATTGACGACAACCACGGGCCTTCCAGATGCTCGCCATTGCTCCACGAGCGTATCCAGACGATTGAAGTCAAGATGGTCCTCCCGCAAATCCAGCACGGTTCGCCTCTCAAGAAAGGCCAGAGGTGTACCGAAGATGCCCGCCGCACCGACTGGTTCGTCATCGTTGAATAATACCACCGCATCCCGGGGAATCAAACTGGCAAAAACGCGGAACTGCTCAACACTTCCCTTGTAATCTACCTGCGGGATCATTATCTGCCCTTTATACGGCATCAGCAGTATCACGGCCGCGCTCAGTCCCGCAGCCAGCACACGACCGATTTTCCCCCATCTCAACGGGTATAAAGCAGCAAACGCCATACCTAGGGCGAACGTGGGGATCACCGCCGGTACATAACGGCGCATAACATATACGTGGTGCGGATTGTTGAATGTTCTATACACAAACAGAAGCGTAAAGAACACGCCAATGCCCACAATTACCCAGGTACGCTCGTTTATCTTTCTACAGACAATCGCTGCTATCCCCAGCACCCCCAGTGCCAGTCCCGGACGGGATAAGTACCACCCCAGCCGCACCATATTATAGGGCTCCACGTCTGGAATCGTATTTTCACCATACCAGTAAGGTGACATGCGTGAGGGATCGGCTTGCAAGGGGCGCAGGAAGTAAGCGTATGCTGCCAGGAGCACCAGGGCAACCGCTGTAACAAGCAAAAATATCCGCCCAATGGTCTCCAAAAGCCTCGCTCCGCCAGGGCGATACACGATTTTATTAAGAAAGACAAAGGCTACTATTGAAAAAAGCCCCACTCCTAATAGGGCCCTAATCCCGGCGGTCGTGAGCGCACGACTGGCAAAATACACGTTATAAAAGTACGGCCATCCCTGAAGAATCGCGTGAAGGAGCGAATGGATTCCCACTGCCAGCATAGGGCCGGCGAACAGCCAGAAGCGCCGGTTCAACCGGCGCTGTAAGCGCAGGTAGGCAGCATATACGGGAAGTACTCCCAGCAGGAAATACATATCAACCCGCGCCAGCATCACTTCCCCAAGGGCAGTGCCTGCCAGTACAGCCGCCCATCCTTCGCCCCGACGAGTATACCGGGAAAAGGCCCAGAGACCGCTAAAGAGCAGAAATTGGGTCAAAACCTCAGACGTCGGATACCGTGCAAACCAGACCTGGGTGGGGGTCAAAGCGAGGATTGTTGCCGCTACGGCTGCCAAACGGTGCTCAAAAGCCTCCCGAATAGCAAAGTAGAATGCCACCACTCCCAACATGCCCCACACAGGTGTCATATGAAGGGTTGCCCACACCCCTCCAATTCCATACGCGATGCCCATCCAGACGGGATGCAAAGGATAGAACTGAGGGATGATCGTCTGGGCACCGCTATCGGGAACGTAAAATCCCGGCAGATAATTGTATCTGGGCACAAGATACGGAGGATGTTGGCGAAAGAACATCGGATATGTATCTGGAGGAATTGCAGCCAGGTCCGGAATATGGATCAACCATCTTCCTGTGCGGACGATGTTCGCCCCCAGGTTTACATACACCCCAGCATCCGCACCCCCGAGGATAAATTCGTGGGGACGGAAATAGAGAACAGCGGTCAACATCAGTAAAAGGGCCAAAAAGCCCCATTCCCATTTCTGAGCGGCCGTTTCCTCCCACTCTATAAATACCTTTCTGCGTCGGCTTATAAATATCCCTGCTGCTCCAATCAAAATTGCTACAGCCAGGATCGCGCCGGATGAGAAGAAGCCCAATTCCGCTGTGAGCAGAGCCAACCAGCCGATAAGCAGGACACCGGTGACCAGAAGAGCGAATAGCCCACCAAGCCCGTCGCTGCGAACACGCTTTGGTCCGAATATACCGAACACTCCATATCCTGCCCAGCCACAGAGGAGCACAATCAACAACGGTACAATCATCGCCGGCCCTGTCCTCCGATGGTCATATATATATCCCACAAAAACTCTGCATAAAGCCTTGCAACCCGGCGAGGATCACATTCCCGCTGAACGTAGCGGCGGGCCTCCTGACCAAGATGCAGACGCCTCTCCGGGGAATCAGCCAGGGATCGCATTACAACGCTCAATTCCTCAACACCTGCTTTCGGGCCGATTTTCACACACGCATAGTTGGGCAACTCACTGAACCATCCTATATCCCGCACAATGATGGGCTTGCCCAGAGCCATTGCGCGCAATGCAGTAGCAGACGTTTCACCGATGGTTTGCCGGCGGAGGTTAAGGATGATATCACAGGCTCCCATCGCCTGATGCAAGCGTTCCAGGGGTTCTACCCGCCCCAAGATGATGACTCTCCCGGCTATGCCCAATTCTCGGGCAACCATCGGTATATCGCCCGCTTCGCGCAAAACTTCTCCGATGAACAGCAAGTAAGCGTCCCGTTGGAAATCCGCTATGAAACGCGCGAATGTCTGGAGAATCAGAAGAGGTTCTTTCACCGGATGAACAATTCCCGCTACCCCAAAGATCAACGCATCTTGAGGCAATCCCAGCTGGAGACGGCATTCTGTCAAATCAAAGTAAAGCGTTTCCATCAATTGAGGGATTACTATTAATCTCGGAGAGCGACTTTGGCGGGAGGATGCGACTCTTTCCAAAATTTCAAGCGCCGTTTTGGAGTGGACGCCGATTCCCAGGCTGGTGTCTATAATTCTACCGATCAATGGACGCTCTATCAGGCTTTGGCGATCGTCTTCCTGCAGATACTGCTCCCAGCGCTTTAAACATTCCCAATCCGGCTTCCCCAGCTCATAGAACGCTTCGCGCCGATAAAAGCGCACTGGTGAACTCCCGTATAGTCCATGATGCAGGAAAGGCTCATGGAGCACCGCAACTCC
>CAKZOY010000298.1 GCA_937138275.1 uncultured Chloroflexota bacterium | reverse complement strand
GGCAACGCCCCCCATCTGCGCCACACCGCATCCGAGGGCGCGCCTTATCCCGTCCGAAACGTCAATCGCCCGAGGTCGGCGCCGGGCAGAACGACCGCTGCGGCACCCGCATCCACTGCGTCAGCCCCAGCGCCATCAGCGCAATCCCGATCCCCGCCAGAAACGTGTACTGCGGCCCCACCGTCTCCCAGATCACTCCCCCCACAAACGGAATAATCACCGCCGCCACGTGGTTGAACGTCTGCCCCAGGGCGACGTTCGGCGTGATCTCCCCCCGATCCAGCGCGATCTTCTGGAAGTAGCACTCCAGCGCAAAGGAAAAGTTGAAGAGAAGGTTGTCCAGCACAAAGAGGCCCAGAAGGATCAGGAGGGCCGGAGTGGCGGGAAAGGCCGGGAAGAGAACCCATGACCCGATCCGGAGGCCCGGAACCTGGAGGACGGCGGAGGCCAGCCCCGGCATCTGGGGAATCCCCACATATCCCAGGAAAATCAGGGCCAGCAAGGCGAAGTTCACCGTCAACACCGGCCGCTCCCCGAAGCGGGCGACAATCTGACCAAAAACCTGGTTCAGGTAGGTGCCGAGGAGACTGTTGAAGAGATACAGAAGGGTGATGACCTGGGCCGTCACCCGGTACTCCCGGATCAGCAAGTAGACGGCAAAGGTAGTGAAAATGTGGCGGCGGCTACCGAAGAGGATCTGGAGGGTGTAGTAGAGCCAGTAGCGGCGACGCAGCGGGGCGCTCCGGCGCGGCAGCCGACCACGGGCCGGGGTCTGACGAAAGAAGAGCAATAGCAGAGCACAACCGATGATGACCAGCCCGACGACCTGGAAGAGAGACCGGTATCCCCATCGGCCCAGTGTCCCGAAAATGATCAGTGTGCCGATGACCGATGCCGCCGCGCTCAAACTGTTCAGCCGGCCCAGGACGCGCGGCGCCTCCTCGGAGCCGACCGTCATCAAAACGATGGACGAGTTGGCGGGCATGAAGAAGTGGAAACCGGTGCTCATCAGGAACGCCGCGGCCACGAGGGCGGGGAATCCGTGGACCCCCGCGTTGAGGAAGATGCCCAGCCCCATCAAGGCCAGGGAGAGATGAGCCAGGTGGAACTCCGTCAGCCAGAGGACGAGAAATCCCGCCAGGAAGCCCAGCAGGCCGGGGACCTCCCGGATGGCGTGGATCAGGCCGATCTGGGCCGCGCTGACGCCGATCTCCTCCACGGCGAAGTTGTTGAAGGTGGATTCCCAGATGCGAAACCCCAGGGTCCAGACGAAGTAGCCCAGGGCGACGGTGATGAGGATGGAACGGTAGCGGGCCATCCGGACTCCCTGTTTACCACGCGACCAGCATGGCTGCCAGCAGCGCCGCCCGTTCGGGGAGGCTGGGGATGAGGACGTATTCGTCCACGCTGTGGGCGCCGTCGCCGATCGCCCCCAGGCCGTCCAGGGTGGGCACGCCCATCGCGGCGGTGAAGTTGGCATCGGAGGCGCCGCCGGTGCCGTTGGCGGTGAGGGTGAGGCCCAGAGCGGCCGCGATCTCCTGCGTCCGCCGGAAGGGCTCCAGGGTGACCGGCGATTCTTCCATCGGCGGGCGGTTCAGTTCGCCCTCCACGATCAGCCGCGCGCCGGGAAGGACGGGTTGCAATGCGCCGATGGCGGAGGAGATACGCTCCCATTCGGCCATCGTCTTCACCCGGACGTCCACCCGAATCTGCGCCTGGTTGGGGACGATGTTGGCGCGCAGGCCTCCCTGAATCCAGCCCACATTGACGGTGATGCCAACGGTGTAGTCGGTCATTGCCTGGAGGCGGAGAATCTGATGGGCCAGTTCCTCTATGGCGTTGATCCCCCTCTCGTGGTCGGCGCCGGAGTGGGCGGCGCGCCCCAGGGCGGTGATGACGTAACGGCCGGTCCCTTTGCGCCACACCTTGAGCGCGCCGTCGGGCCGGGCGGGTTCTATGCAGAAGACGACCCGCGCCCGCGCCGCCTCCGCTTCAATGAGCGCGCGGGAGGAAGGGCTTCCCACTTCCTCGTCGGAGTTGAAGAGGACGGTCACCGGATGGCGGGGGGAAAGGCTCAGTGCTCGTAGCCCTTCCAGCGCGGCCAGGACGATGACCGCGCTGGCCTTGTCGTCGTAGACGCCGGGGCCGAGGGCGCGGTCGCCCTCCACCTGCCAGGGCCGTTCAGCCAGTGTCCCCACCGGCCAGACGGTATCCAGATGGCACAGCAGGAGAAAACCGCCCTCGTTGCCGCCCCAGCGGGCCAGCACATGGTCGCCCCAGCGCTCCTGGGGAACAAAGGTCACCGCGGCGCCGCTGGCGCGAGCGCGCTCGGCCGCAAAGCGCATCACCCGGTCCACGGCGGCTTTGTCGGTGCTGGGGGATTCCATCTCCACCAGTCGGCGGAGGAGGTCCAGCATATCCCCGGTACGTCGGGCGAAGAAACTGCGAAGGGTAGATAGGTCGTTCATCGGAGTTCTCCGATGCGGGCTGAATTGTGATAGCCACAGAAGCACACAGAAAGTTTTAAATTATTCGGGGTAGTGGTTGTAGCGGTTTCACCGATGCCAGAGATTCCCTTTATCCCCCTCACCCCCCTTGCCCCCCTCTCCCCCTTGCCCTGCGGGCGGGGGAGAGGGGGGAAGAGAGGGGTTTTTGGGGCGGCGGCTTCGCCGCCGCCCCAAAAACCCCATTTCCATCCCCCTCCCCGTGCGGCTGTAGGGGCGGACGATCCGTCCGCCCTCAATGGGGAGGGGGTAGGGGGAGGGGAAGTGTCAACCCTTCAGAGGATCGCTCCCCTCTGGAATTATAAGCCGGATTCAACCCATAGAGGGGATGTGAATTTTTGAGACTTTGCCAAAAGGCGGCGATACGACTTTACGAGATTCAACACCGATGGTTCTTGCCGTAATTCCGGCCTTGAGGTATACTGTCATCAGCAGATAGGCGAAGCCGCCACCGATCGGTGAACGCGATGGCCGGGATTGCGAAAGTTGTCACCCGAATCAAAATGAGCGACAAAAAGAGCGACGCGGCGTACTGGCGAACCCAGCCTTATACGGCGCGTCTGGCAGCCCTGGAATCCATCCGCCAGGAATACCATCGCTGGAGATACGGTGCTGAACCCGGATTTCAAAGAGTTTATACAATCGTTAAACGATAACGGCGTTCGCTATCTCGTCGTGGGAGGGTACGCCGTCGCGTTTCACGGGTATCCTCGCTACACAAAGGATTTTGACGTCTGGATAGAAATGAGCGCCGAAAACGCCGCCCGCATGGTCGCGGCACTGGAACAATTCGGCTTTGCCTCGCTGGGACTGAAAGCGGAAGATTTCCTGGTCCCCGACCAGATTATCCAACTGGGCTACCCCCCAAACCGCATAGACATCCTGACCACCCTGCCCGGGGTGGAATTCTCCGAATGTTATCCCCGCCGAATTGTCGTGGAGATTGAGGGAGTTTCGCTCAATTTCATTGACCTGGAAAACCTGAAGCGAACCAAAGGGGCGTCGGGACGGCTTCAGGACCTGGCCGATCTGGAAAATCTGGAATAGGCGGGAAGGGGAACGACGAAGGGGTTTTGCGGCGACCCTGTCGCCGCAAAACCCCTTCTTTTATGCCTTCAACCAGCGGTAGAAGCGATCAAAGTCAAAGTGCTCGGCCATCAGGGCCTCAAAGCGGGCCAGTTTCTCTGCCTGCCCCAACCGGGTCTTGCCAAAGACCCGCTCTATCGCCTCCACCGTCTCCATAGTGTTGTGATGGGTCAGCAGGACGACGACGCCCTGCTCCTCAGCGCGCCGGAGCAACTCGGGCTGGGGGCGGAGATAGCCGGTGAGGATGAGGCAGGCAGCGGTGGTCTCCAGCGCGGCCCAGTGGATATCGGCGCGGTCGCCGCCGGTGATGACCGCCTTACTGCCGGGGATGCGCCGGATGCGGGGTAGCGCCTGCTCCACGCTCATCGCCCCCACCACCAGATTTTCAATCAGTACATCGCGCTTCTCCGGCAAGGTGAGGAAATCCGCCCCCAGAACCTGGGCCAGTTCGCTGATACTGATCGCCCGCAGTCGCTCTTCGCGAGGCAGGACCCCCAGAACGGCGATCTCCCGCCCTTCAAGGCAGGGCCGGGCAATGGTCTGAACAAAGTCCCAGGAATCTCCGGGCACTCCGTTCACCACCACGCCCAGCAGTCGCTCCCCTATGCGCCGTCGGGCGGACGCGCAATCGTCCACCAGGTTCATCTCGTTGTAGAAGGGGATCACTGCCAGGACGGTTGCATCCAGGGCGGTAGCCACATCCACCGCTCCCAGCCCGATGCCCCCTCCTTCCCGCAACGATGCCCCGCCTTCCACCAGGACGATGTCCCGGCCGGCCGCAATCCGCTCATACGCGGCCCGCACCTCGGCCATCGGGTCCCACCCCAGACATCCGCAGAGGACATCCCGCAGGAGAGAGGGGGTCAGCCGGACCCCCACCAGCGCCTCTGTCGGCTCCTCCAGGCCCAGTGCCCGACGGACGAAGTCGGCGTCCTCATCCCAGGCCTGACCGGGAATGGGCTCCCACATCTGGGTGGACAGGGGTTTGAAATAGCCCACCCGATATCCGTCCTGTTGCAAACGCCGCCCCAGCGCCAGGCAGACGGCCGTCTTTCCGGAGAAACTCTGCAGGGAAGGCACATACAACGTCTTCATGATCCGTTCTCCTCA
>CAKZOY010000297.1 GCA_937138275.1 uncultured Chloroflexota bacterium | reverse complement strand
GACGCCCCGGACGACTATTACCCCACCGGCAGGCTCTTTGACCCGCAGACCGGTGCGATGACGGCAGTGGGGGAGGGGTGGGGAGGAATGGTAGCAACACTATGGAGGGATGCAAGATGAAAAACAAGAGCGTCGTTGTATATATCTGCGCCTTTGCCCTGGGGCTGGTCAGTATGATAGTTGTCCTGGCGGGTCCAGTACAAGCGGAGGATGGCCCTTCTCTCTTCGTAGAGTTCCCGGTGCCGGGCCAACCGCTGGATGTCGCCGTTGAGGGGCCGGGGAAGGTCTGGTTTACTCTTCCGGCCCAGAATGCTGTTGGTCGTTTGTGGGTCACTTCAACGACGGAATACCAGGTGGTCACGTACACCATCCCAACGGCTAACAGTGAGCCTTCTTATCTGGTCTATACAGATGGGATAATCTGGTTCACCGAGAGTGCCGGAAACAAAATTGGGAGGTTGGAACCGGGGACCGGGAATATCGCCGAGTTTTCCGTCCCCACATCGGGGAGTTACCCCACCGGCATTGACGCGCGGAATTCCGGTAGTCAAACCCATGTATGGTTCACCGAACGAGACGGTAACAAACTGGCACGCTTAGTATTCACCAGCACGGAAAATTACACTGTCACAGAGTACTCGTTGCCCAGCCAGTTCTCCAATGGTCAGCCGCAGGACCTGTATATCCAGAATCTGGACAGCATCTGGTTTACCGCGCCAGGTGTGAATCGCATCGGCAATCTGAAACCTTCCCGCTGGCCTTCCAGCAACGCTTTTGTTTTGGTATATACCGGTGGGGGGAGTCGACCGTGGTCCATCAAGGTAGATTCCGACGGATTTCCCTGGTTCACCGATGTGATCAGTAACAGGATCGGGCAGTTCTTTCCCCAAACTACCGCTAATTTTAAATGGTACACACTGCCTTTCCCCAACAGCGCACCCTACGATCTGGCGATTTCCTCCGGAGCGATATGGTTTACGGAGAGGGATGGAAACCGGGTAGGTCAACTAAATCCGAATACCGGCGCAATTCGGGAGTTCGGATTGCCGGCCGGAAGTGCCCCCAAAGGGCTGGCGGTGGACAGCAGCGGGTGCGTCTGGATCGCCGAGAATGGCCGTGGCCGGATCGGTCGGTGGTGCCCGCCGTATTTCCGTTTTGTTTACCTGCCGCTGGTACTGAGAAACTTTGGCCAATAAGGAGTTGGCAACGTGAGCACCAAGACTTCAAGGACCATCTTCTGGATCGCCATCTCTTCCATAGTTCTGTTGGGGATATTCATCCTGTTTCGGTCTGATAGTGCCCGCTGCTATGCCCGTGCTGAGGAAATGACATCGTCTTCGGAGATCACCCACACCCTCTTCCTTCCGCTGGTCTTCTCCAACTATGAACCCCCGGTGCCAACCGTATTTGGAGTGCAGATGTATGGCAATCTGACAACCCCCTCCGCCGGCCTTACCCATACCCAGGCTGCCCGCGTCTACTGGGTGCGCTGGCCGATATCATGGTCGGCGATAGAGCCAGTGGATCGGATTCCCGAGCGATACAATTTTAGTTTCTACGATGCCAGTATCCTCGCAGCAACTCGTGCAGGGCTGCAACTCATAGTGACGATCTGGGGTAACCCCGCATGGGCAGCGACTTATACCAACGGGCCTATTGATAAAGTGGACATCGGCGAATTCACCGAGTTCGTTGGAACAGTGGTGGAGCGATACGATGGAGATGGGTATGAGGATGCTCCTGGCTCTCCGGTTGTGGACTACTGGGAGTTCTATAACGAACCGGACGGAGGGAATCGGTTGCGCGCGGAATATGGCGATAGTTATTGGGGACACTTTGGGGCCGAATATGCCCGGATGCTGTGTGCAGTTTATCCGGTCATCAAGGCAGCAAATCCCCGAGCTCGGGTTGCGTTAGGCGGATTGGCTTATGACTGGTTTGAGGATCAAGGAGGGCCTTTTGTCAGGAATTTCTTGGATGATGTGTTGAGAAACGGTGGAGGGAATTGTTTTGACCTGATGAATTTCCATTACTATCCCCCCTTTACAGGCTGGAACGTCTATGGGCCGGGCTTGAGCGGAAAGGCCAACTATCTCTACAGCAAACTGGCGCAATACGGATATCACAAACCGATGATATGTACAGAGGCCGGCTGGCACAGTAACAACTACGCTCAATTTCCCAGCACACCCGAAATTCAAGCCCGCTACGTGGTGAAACTGTTTACCCAATCTATCGCCTCACGGTTAAGGTTCATGATCTGGTGGACCTGGATAGATCCGGGCAGCGGTTATGGTGATAATGGCCTCCTGACCCAGGAATTGCAGCGCAAACCGGCTTTTTATGCCTATAGAACAGCCGCCGGTATTTTGGGACGGGCCTCCTTCCGGCGTGCGCTCTCAACTGGCGAATTGGGGCATTCCGCAATGGAAGGGTACCTGATGGCTACTTCCGATGGTCGGGACCTGTATGTGCTGTGGTCTAATGATGATGGGAGTCGCACCGTTGCTTTGCCCCTTTCGCAGGCTCGCGTAACCAGCCTCTACGGAAGTGCGAGCCTTGTGAACGATGGATCTGATGGCATAACGGATGGAAGAATCCGACTCGTAGTGGGACCTGATCCCGTGTATGTGGAAACCGCTCCATGACCGGATGGACGAGGTTTCGCATTGTAATGGCTCTCCTCGGTGGGGGGGTAGGAATAGGGCTGGCCCTTGCGGTTATGGGGCTCCCGCAATCCTTTGCCCAGCCGTTCTCTATAGCCGCATCCCCTACCGGCGAGACATTAACCTACACCCTGTATGTCCCTATGGTATTCAGGGATTATCTTCCTGCTTCGGGCCGTTTGTGTCGCTTCGGAGTGGGGGCTGGGACGGACATCGGCTCTTATCCGGTGAACAGCCTGCGAATCGGCTGGTACATAGATTGGACCGCCACCCTGTCGCCGGCTCGCCCCGGGGGTATCACCTACGTGCCGACCATCCGTCTGCGCCAGACCGGACCGGATTCGTATGCCTATTCCCCCAGTGGAACTGTCCTTTCAGCGACCATCGCAGCGAACCCAGATGCCCTCTGGCTGATCGGCAACGAACCGGATCGCCGACACTGGCAGGATGATCTGGAGCCTCACCTTTATGCTCGCGCGTATCACGAATTATATCATTTGATTAAGGGAATAGACCCCGATGCCCAAATAGGGGCTGGGGGAATTGTTCAGCCTACTCCGGTTCGCCTTCGGTATCTGGACATGGTTTTACAAAGTTACCGTGAGCAGTTCGGCGGGCCTATGCCTGTGGATGTGTGGAACATCCATGCCTTCATCCTGAGAGAGAGAAGTTGCGATTGCTATGAGGATTGCTGGGGCGCAGAAATCCCCCCCGGGATTGATGAATGTGACGGAATGCTATACGAGATTCAGGACAATGATAACCTGGAAATTTTCAAGCAACACATTGTGCGTTTCCGGGAATGGATGGCTGCGCGGGGATATCAGGACCGGCCCCTTATAATCACCGAGTTCGGAGTCCAAATGTGGCCGGAATACGGTTTCCCTCCCGAAAGAGTCAACGCGTACATGAACGCTACATTTGACTATTTGATGACGATAACCAGCCCTCTGGGATATCCGGCGGATGGTTATCGCCTGGTTCAGCGCTGGGCCTGGTATAGTTTGACGGATGAAAATTTTAACGGCTGGCTGTTTGACCCAGAAACAGGGGCGCGTACGGTATTTGGGGATAATTTTGCTGCCTATACGTCTCGCGTCCCCCCTGTGGTCAATCTGACACCGGTGAAAATCTGGACCGATCCCGCTGTGCCGTTTTCATCTGGGGAATCTGTTACTCTCACTTTATATGTGCAGGTGGCTAATAGCGGTCATATCAGTACGGATGTGCCGGTTGCTGTAAGTATCTATGATGGGAACCCGGATGAAGGAGGGGAGTTCATTGGGACGGGGCAAATCTCCTCCGGGTTAGACGGGTGTGGTACCTGGGGGCTTGCAACGGTCGTCTGGCCTGGTGTATCACCTGGGGCATACCAGGTATATGTGGTGATTGACCCTGTGCAACACATCGCGGAAAGCGATGAATCCGACAATATACTGACAAAGACCATAGTGGTAGCAACCGTGCGCCTGTGGTTGCCGTTGATCCTTAAGTCAGCGCCATAAGTTTATTTATCGCCTTTTCCCGTAAATTTAGAAAGGATCTGGGTAAGAAGAGAGGCTTGGCAAGTTGAGTGTCGCGATCTCTTTCGCCAATGTTTCCAAGCGCTTCATCCTTCACCATGAGCGCGCCCGTTCCTTCCAGGAACTGGCCCTGGGGCTGCTTCGGCGCAACAACCGCTCCCGCGAGGAGTTCTGGGCCCTGCGGGATGTGAGTTTCGTCGTGGAGCATGGGGAGACGGTGGGAATCATCGGCCCCAACGGAGCGGGGAAGAGCACGGTGCTCAAACTCATCTCCCGCATCATTGAGCCGACCTCGGGGCGGATAGCGGTCAACGGGCGAGTCGGCGCCCTGCTGGAACTGGGCGCTGGCTTCCATCCCGACCTGACCGGTCGGGAGAACATCTACCTCAACGGTTCCATCCTGGGCCTGAGCCGGGCCGAGATCCGCCGACGGCTGGATGACATCATCGGCTTTGCCGAACTGGAGCGCTTCATAGATGTGCCGGTGAAGCACTATTCATCGGGGATGTACGTGCGGCTGGGCTTCTCCGTTGCCGTCCACACCGATCCGGAGATTCTGCTGGTGGATGAGGTGCTGGCGGTGGGGGATGCGGCGTTTCAGCGGAAGTGCCTGGAGCGGATCAACGAATTGCGGCGAGTGGGGGTCACGGTTCTTTTCGTTTCCCACAGCGCCGAGGCGGTGCGGACTCTCTGTACGCGAGCCCTGTGGCTGGAAAACGGCCGTCTGGTTGCCGACGATGTGCCCGAGGCAGTAGTGCTTCGGTATCTGGAACGCTCCCGAGAGGGAACGGCGACCTCTCAGCCTGGCTATGAAGAACGGCGCTGGGGTACGGGCAAGATTCGGATCACAGGGGTGCGGTTGCTGGACGAGCAGGGGCAGGAGCGGCAGCAATTTCGGACAGGCGAGCCGTTGACAGTGGAAATCCGCTACTATGCCAGCGAGCGTGTGGAACGGCCCGTCTTTGGCCTGGCCATTCACCGCAGCGACGGCATCCACATCACCGGCCCCAACACCCAGTTTGCCGGGCTGGAAATCCCATATGTGGAAGGGGAAGGCACCGTCCTGTACACCGTTCCCGCGTTGCCCCTGCTGGAAGGGCTGTACTTCGTCTCCGTGTCTGCTCATAATTGGGAGGATACGGAGATTTATGATTATCACGACCGGCTTTATCTCTGCCGGACTTTGCCTGCTACGGAGAAGTACGGATTGGTGACGATACAAGGGACATGGAAGTGGGACAACCAGAGGATGACAGGCATATTTTGATCATTAGTCACGATGTAATCGGTCCACGGATGGCAGGGCCGGGAATCCGGTATGCTCACCTGGCAAGAGTGCTTTCCCGCGAGTTCAAAGTCATTCTTGCGGCTCCCGAAAACGCTACAAATTTCACCAATTCTGTTGTATTGCCGTATGCTTCGGGGGAAGACACTCTGCTGGAGGAGGCTATCCGGAGTGCTCGGGTTATCATTATTCCTGCAGTTCAGGTTGTCTCAATCCCTGTCTTACGATCCGTTCAGGCACCTCTGGTTGTTGATGGATATGATCCTTTTATAGCAGAAACCCTCTATCTGGGTGGCGATGTCACCGCTTTGCAAGCAGTCCTGACGCAAGCCTACCTGTTAGGTGACTTCTTTATATGCGCCAGCGAGCGCCAGCGAGATTGGTGGTTAGGGCTTCTGGAGGCTAACGGTAGAGTTAACCACCATACTTTCAGCGAGGATCCGTCGCTCCGTCGGCTGGTAGATGTGGTACCATTCGGCCTACCGGAAGAGCCACCACAGGCCACACGACCCGCTTTCAAGGGGATTGTGCAGGGCATCGCTCCAACAGATAAAGTAATCTTATGGGGGGGTGGGCTCTGGCCCTGGTTGGACCCACTGACTGCGGTGCGGGCGGCTGCCCGGGTATGGCAGCAACGGCAGGATGTGCGGCTGGTATTCCCTGGAACGCGGCATCCTAATCCGAGCATGGCAAACATCCCCACGCACAATGAAGCAGCCCAGAAACTTGCCGAGGAGTTTGGTCTATTAGGCAAAGCCGTCTTCTTTGGGGAATGGGTCTCCCAGGATGACTGGCCTAATGTCTTGCTGGAAAGCGACGTCGCCCTTACACTCCATCTGGATACCCTGGAGGCCCGTCTGGCTTTTCGGAGCCGGGTGCTGGATTACATCTGGGCAGGTTTACCCATTATCGCCACGCGAGGAGACGCTACAAGTGAATTAGTAGAAAAGTACCGGTTAGGCATAGTGGTGAACTATGGAGATGTAGATGGCGTAGCGAAGGCAATCCTGATGCTTTTGGAGAAGCCGAAGGAGGTATGGGCGGATCGGTTTGAGCAGGCTCGGCGAGACCTGACCTGGGAACAGGTAGCCCGGCCGCTGGTGGAGTTCTGTCGTAATCCCCGCCGTGCGCCGGATAAAGTGGCTATGCAGGACCGACTGGGCAACCCTTACTACTTGGGGGAAATTGCTCGTCTTCGTTCGCTGGTGGAGGGATACCAAAGGGGGCGTTTTATCCGCCTGATGCGCTTTCTTCATCGTATAGTGGCTAAAGTACAATTGCCAGGAGCGGGATATGGACACAGATGAAATCCAGGAGATGGAACGCCAGGTTGCGGCACTGGAATGGTATCACACGATTGATCTGGGGAACGGCATTGTTACTCCGGGGCACTATGACCACCGGCCGTATCTGCAGTACTATGGACTTCCCGATGACCTGACCGGCAAAACGGCGCTTGACATTGGCACCGCCAGTGGCTTCTTTGCCCTTGAGATGGAAAGACGCGGCGCCGTAGTGATAGCAACCGACCTGCCGGAGTGGATGAGCCATGACTTCGGGCCGGTGTATCAGCCGGATAAGACGCCGGAGGAGGGACGCCTATACCTGCACGAACCCTTTGCGCTCGCCAGGTCAGTGTTAGGCTCCAAGGTAGAGAAACGGGAACTTAATATCTACGATTTGTCGCCAAAGACGATCGGTACGTTTGACCTGGTATTCTGCGGCAGTCTGCTGCTTCATTTGACTGATCCTGTGAGGGCTCTGTGGCGGATTCGGGGGGTAACGCGAGGGCTGGCCATTATTGCTACCGCGATTTGCCCTCTTCCTACATCTGAGCCGCTCGCCCTATTTATGGGACACCATCGCGGGGATACATAGTGGCTACCGAATCGCGCCTGTCTGGAAGCGATGGTACATAGCGCCGGGTTTGCCGGCTACGAGTGGTTCAGCCAATTTCGGTTAGATTACCGGAATGGCCAACCTGGTCTCTGGCACGGGGTTATTCGGGCTTGGAACTCGCTGGACGGATTCGTATTGCCCTCCCCACCAGTGCAGGAGGATATGCCGTCAGAAAATATCCTTTCCGAATTGCTGCCACAGATGGTTCAGGAAAGAGCAGAGATAGAGCGCCTGCGGATGCTGGTATCTGCCTATGAACGAGGCCGCTTTATGCGATTTATGCGCTGGCTACACCAGATAAGACATCGCTTGTCAAGGAGGGATAAGTGAGGGCATCTGTCATTATTCCTGTATGGAACGGTCGGGAGTATTTGCCGGCCTGTCTGGATGCCTTACTGGCGCAAGACTATCCGGACTTTGAAGTTATTGTGGTGGATAATGCTTCCGCCGACGGCTCGGCAGATCTTGTAGCAGATAAGTACCCTCAGGTGCGACTGATTCGCAACCATAGTAATTTGGGCTTCGCGGGGGGATGCAATACCGGTTTGCGCGTCGCGACGGGCGAGATGATGGTGTTGCTGAACCAGGATACCGTTGTACAGGCTGGCTGGCTGCAAGCCCTGGCTCTGTGTTTGCAGAACCCCAAAGTGGGAGTGGCAGGATGTAAAATCCTGTACCCGGACGGCGAGACAATCCAACATGCAGGAGGATGGATTGAATGGCCTCTGGGGTTAGCCCATCACTATGGATATGGTGAGCGGGATAATGGACAATGGGACGAACCCCGACAGGTGGAGTATGTCACTGGCGCAGCGATGGCTTTCCGACGAAGCCTATTAGAACTCGTCGGTTTATTAGACGAAGATTTCTGGCCAGGCTATTTCGAAGATACAGACTTTTGCTTTCGTGTTCGCAAAGCGGGATATGAGGTGTGGTATGTGCCCCAGGCTGTCCTGACTCATGCGGAGACCACTTCTTTGAGGGATACTACTTCGGTCTCTTGCGCCTATGAACGAGGACGATTGCGCTTTGTGTTAAAACATCTACCTCCCAGCCGCTTTCTGACGGAGTTCATTCCAGCCGGGAAAAAGTATCGTCTCCCTGCCACCCAGGGGCTGGATGGAGACCCCCTATTGCTGGCTTACTTGGAGGCTATTCCTCTGGCTGCTCGCATCCTCCGGAGGCAATGGAATGCTGACCGAAGTACTATAGAGGCGGTGGTGCTTGCCCTGCAGTCTATGTACCGCTCCACCTTTCGTCAGATCTGGCGTGATGTAGAGACGCCGACCTTTCCACCTCTGAGGGAATTCAAGTTCTGTTCGGCAGTACCGGTGGTTGGGCCCTTAATTTCTTGGTTGCGGACTACTTGTTACAATATCGCAGCACGGTGGGCAGTCCGCTATCTCATCCAGCAGCAGGACGCGATCAATAGAGACCAAGAAGCGCTCATTAGAGACCAAGAAGCGCTCATTCGGTCTCTGGAACTCCGCCTGACGGAGGAGAGCGCGTTCCTGGCCCGGGAGATAGCAAGGTTGAATGAAGAACTGGAGGCGCTGAAGGAAGAACAGGAGTGAGGCACAATGCGTGACAACTGGCTGGAGATCCCTGGTGAAGAGATAGACGTGGGTCGCATTATGCAGTATATCCGCCAGCGAACTGCAATCCGAGAGAACGATGTGGGGACCGAAGAGATAAGGGAACCAATGGCGATAAAGGATAAACTCTGGGCGGAGGTCATTGGGGACCAGACAGAAATAGATCTTCTCCCGCTGTCCCAGCGGGAGTGCGACATTGTGCCGCGCGGGTACGTGATTGAATGGCGTATACCGATCCTGGGCCCCATCCACGCGATGGTGCGGTTGCTTCTGGAGATCAAGCAAACAGTGGAAACGGCCCGGCGGGCCGGACAGAAGGCTCTCTCCCC
>CAKZOY010000296.1 GCA_937138275.1 uncultured Chloroflexota bacterium | reverse complement strand
GGAAGCCGAATTGGGTAATACCATTTATACTTTTAGCGCATAATTTGTCATTATAATTTAGAATCTGCCATTGTCAAAGTAGGCACGTCTTCCCACCCACCAGATGGCTCTTTGCGGTAGCAGAAATCGTTAAAATGTTACCGGTGGTTCTGGTGCGGCTTGTGCTCAGAATAGGCCATTCCCGCTGTCCAGGTGCTGCAACTTGACAAGACTTAGAAAATCTTTGTGGTTGATTGATGACCCTGTCGCTCCGAATTGTTCTGATCCTGCTGGTCCTGAGCGCCATCGCCTTGGCGGTAACAGGGAATCCCCTTTATGCCCGCCTGCTCTACCTCTGGGGTTTCCTCCTCCTGGTCTGTCGGGTCTGGTCGGCGCTGGCGCTGCGCAGTGTGGAGGTTCGCCGCCATGCGCGCACGCTGCGCGCCCAGATGGGACAGGTCTTTGAGGAACGGTTTGAGGTGGTCAACACCGGTCGCCTGCTCCGCCCCTGGCTGGAGGTGCGCGATCTCTCTCCTCTTCCCCACACGCGCGGCTCGCGGGTGGTGACGATGTTAGCCCCGCATCAGTCGTACCGCTACATCTCCCGCACCCGCCTGACCTCCCGGGGCGTCTTCTCCCTGGGGCCCACGGAACTGCGCTCCAGCGACCCCTTCGGCCTCTTTCCGGTGCGCCGCGTCTTTCCCGCCACCTCCTCCCTGGTCGTCTATCCGATGACGGTGGAGGTGCGTTCGTTCCCCTCTCCGCCGGGACTGCTGCCGGGCGGGGAGGCCATCCGCCGCCGCACCCATCAGATCACGCCCAACGCCGCTGGAGTGCGGGATTACGCCCCCGGCGACCCGCTGAACCGCATCCACTGGCCCAGTACGGCCCGTCGGGACCGGTTGATCGCCAAGGAGTTTGAACTGGACCCCCAGGCCGAGGTCTGGATTTTTGTGGATGGCGAACGCTCCGTCCACCACACCCGGCCCACTGCCCCGCTGGTTCCGGCCGAGGAGGTACTCTGGCAGCCCTTCCGACCGGTCACCCTGCCGCCGTCCACGGAGGAGTATGCGATGACGATCGCGGCATCGCTGGGGCAGTACTTCCTGCGCCGGGGGCGGGCGGTGGGGCTGGTCTGTCAGGGGGCGGATCTCACCGTCCTCCCCCCGGACCGGGGCGGGCGGCAATTGCGCAAAATCTTAGAGGCGCTGGCTGTGGTACGGGCCGACGGCGATATTTCTTTTTCCGTGCTGCTTCGGGTCCAGGCCCGCCACCTGCCGCGCGGGAGCACCGTGGTCCTGATCACCTCCTCCACCCGGCGGGATGTCGCCCTGGCCGCCGACGAACTGGCCCGCCGGGGGCTGCGCCCGGTGGTGGTGCTCCTGGATGCCGCCTCTTTCGGTGGGCCGCCCGGTGCCGACGCGCTGGCCGCGGCGCTGCAGGCCCTATCGGTACCCGTGATCCCGATCGCTGATAGCGCTGACCTCCCTGCTGCGTTGAGTGCCTCGTAAAACAACGCCCCAGAGCCATGAACGCGAAACGTCCGACCTCAGGTCGGACGTTTCGCGCCACCTCTGTTTGTGTTTGAAGCGGTTTTTTCTTATTTTCTTCGGCCTGTGATATACAGGGATGCTCCGAGAATCCCCAGGAAAAGGCCCAGTACAGAGAGTCCGTAGGAGAGGAATCCCCATCCGAAACTGGGAGGTATGATTCGGATAGCCATTAGGAATGGCCCGATCCACCCGAGGACGACCAGAAGGAAACCGATACCAATGATTTGCCAGGGTGATAAGAATTTCATCGGTATAACCAGCATGCCACGAGATGTTGGGGTCTCATCTCAAAATAAGGCGGTTCCTCCACTTCGCACAGGCCATCAATCTTCCAGGCGCAACGGGGGTGGAAACGGCACCCCGGGGGAGGTTTGACCAGGCTGGGGGGCTCACCAGGCGGCACATCTTTCAGGACGGTTGCGTTGTGGGCATCAGGGTCTGGGGTGGCCTCAAACAATGCCCGGGTGTAGGGGTGTTGATGGTGGCGAATCAGGTCATTTACCCTCGCCTGTTCAATAATCTTTCCCGCGTACATCACAAAGATGCGCTCGGAGAAGTAGCGCACCGTGGAGAGGTCGTGGGTGACGTAGATGACCGCCAGATTATGGGTACGGCGCAATCCTTCCAGAAGTTTCAGGATTTCCACCCGCACCGAGGCGTCCAGCATGGAAACCGGCTCATCGGCGACCAGAATTTTGGGACCCAGAATCATCGCCCGGGCGATGACCACCCGCTGCTGTTGCCCACCGCTGAGCATATGGGGGAACTTAGTTAGGAAATCCTCCACCGGGGCCATCTTGACCTCTTCCAGGGCCTTGCGGATGCGTCGTTCCCGCTCTCCCCGGTCGTCCACCCCATTGATGATGAGCGGCTCTTCCAGAATCCGCCGCACCGACAGAAAAGGGGGCAATGCCCCATACGGGTCCTGCTGAACATAACCCATATGCGAGCGATACTCCCGCAGCCCGATAGTCCCCAGCTCGCAGATATTCTTATTCGCGAAAAGGATCTTCCCTTTCGTGGGCCGAACCAGCCCCAGGATCGTGCGCATCAGGGTCGTTTTGCCGCATCCGCTTTCGCCGACGATGGCGATGGCCTCCCCCTCCGCCAGGTCAAAACTGATATCGTCCACCGCGCGCACATACCCTGCAAGGAAGAATCCCCACTGGCGCAGTTCAAACCAGACGTGAAGGTCCTGGATGGAAAGCACCGGCATCACCGGGCAAAAGGGCGCTTCCGTTGGGGAAGTGGAAATCGTACTCTGGATGAGCGGTTCTGGAGTCACGGACATGGATCACTCCTTATGCGTACAGCCAGCATTTGACCTGGCGACCGTTCTGGGCAATGATAGGCGGGTCCTCAGCACACCGCCCGAAGCGCTGGGGGCAACGTTCCGCAAATCGGCATCCCTTCGGGGGGAAGATCAGGCTGGGCGGTTGTCCAACGATAAATTCCGGCTCCATATCCACCCGTAGCCGGGGCACGCTATTCATCAGTTTCCTGGAATAGGGGTGCAGCGGCGACTGGAAGAAACGGAGGGCATCTCCCACCTCTACGATCTGCCCGGCGTACATTACCGCCACCCGATCGGCCAATTCGCTGGAAGTGGAGATGTCGTGAGTGATAAGAATGTAGCTAACGCCCAGGTCCCACTTGATGGACTTCAACATATTCATAATGTTGGCCTGAGTCAGCACATCCAGCGCCGAAGTGGGCTCATCCAGGACGACCAGTTCCGGAGAGGTGATCAGTGCCATAGCGATGGCGACCCGCTGCCGCATCCCCCCGCTGAGTTCAAAGGCATAGCGGCTTGCAAAGTCTTCCGGCACGCCCACCATTCGGAACATCTTAATTGCCTGCTCCAGCGCCTCTCTTTTGGTCAATCCCCCGTGGATAATCGCCGGCTCGGCCACCTGATCTCCCACGCGCAAGACGGGATTCAGCGCGTTCATCGCCGCCTGGGGCACCATAGAGATGCGCATCCAGCGGATGTGTTGCCGGAACTCTTCCTCGCTCAACTCCATAACATTCAGGTCTCCCAGAAAGACCTTGCCGGTGTATTTGTGGACATTGCGCGGCAGAAGGCGCAGGATCGCTCGCGCCAGCGAGGTCTTTCCGCAGCCGGATTCACCGATAATAACAATCGCCTCATTCCTGCCTAGTTCCAGGTTTATCCCGTCCACCGCCTGGACAACCCCTTTGGTGGTACGGAAATAGAGATAGAGGCTTTCTATTTGGAGCAACCGTTCGCTCGTAGCCACATCACATCTCTCGCAGCCGGGGATTAAAGATACGGTCCAGAGCGTAGCCCACCATCGTAAAGCCGAGACCTGTAATCATCAGGAGTATGGCGGGTTCCAGCACCCAGTAGTACTGTCTATTGTTCAATGCACCGCCGACGTTGGCGTCGTTGATGATTTTGCCCCAGGTGGGTAGGGTGGGGTCGCCCAGCCCCAGGTAGGCCAGAGATGCCTCCAAGAAAACGTAGGAGGGAATCAGCACCACCATCTGGGGGATGAGCATAGGGATAATGCGAGGGACCATGTATACAAAGATGATCCGCCAATTGCTGGCACCGTACGCCCGGGCAGCCTCGATGTAGGACGATTCTTTGATCTGGAGAAAGACGGCCCGATACGTTTTGATTCCGGAACCGAAAATGCTCAGCAAGATGACCAGCCCCAGCATCACCCAGATACTTCGCTGGTAGAGCGTGCCCACCATAATCAGAATGGGCAGAAGGGGCAGGACCATATTTACTTCGGTGATACGCTGGATAACCCCATCCACGGCTCCCCCGAACCAGGTGCCGATGGCTGCGATAACCATTGTGGTAATCGTGGTGCCCAGGGCGGCCAGGAGGCCGAAGGCCAGGGCAACAGGAGCCCCCCAGAGCAGGGCCACCATCAAATCCCGACGGTAATGATCGGTGCCCGCCCAGCCGTACAGTTTCCCGTAGGAGACAAAAGTGGCATCTATATCGGCCGCGGCCTCAAAGGTAGTTCCCCGGATGACCAGGGTGTACTCGCCCTTGAGCGGGGTAGGTGTCTCCTTTTGGGGGGCCAGGAAGAGCACCTTCTCCGGAATCAATTCCTGTTCGTGGAGGGTGACTCCCTCAGGAACGTATTTCACCAGCTTGCGGATAAGCGCGTTGTCCTGAGAGAGGTGATAAACTTCCCGGGGGCGGAGATTGAATTTGTTGAGCGGGATCTCCCGGCCATCTGGCGTAATCCAGGTCAGAGAAACGAAGGATTGGCGCGGGGACTCCACGGGAGGATAGGTGGGTTTGAAGAAGACCACCAGTTCCGAAGGGAACTCATCGTAGCGATATTCAAAGGTGAAGGTAATAGTGATGGCCTTGGATATCTCGCTCAATTCTTCAACGACTTTTTCTCCATCGCCCCGCGCGCTTTTCAGGACGATGGTCTCCGGCGCCTTCCGACGGGAGAACCAGTTGTACCAGGCAGGCGGAGATAACCGGGGGTACTCGTCCCAAACCCCCTCCCCTCCCCGCCAGAGCCGGATGGCCTCGTGATAGGGGATACGGATCACTGCATAGATAGCTATGAAGATCAGGCCCAGGATGATCAACATACCGATCACAGCAGAGGGGTAGCGAAAAAGTTCCTGAAAAGTGCCTTTTAACCTGCTCACTGCTTCGCTCCTTCTCCCACTTTGACCCGGGGGTCAATCAAGGCATAGACAAAGTCCAGCATGAAGACGGTAATAGCAAGCAAGTAGGCGTAGATCACTGTCTCGGCTACGATGACCGGTGTGTCCACCAGACCGATCGCCTGGTAGTAGAGCCGGCCTAGTCCTGGCCAGTTAAAGACCGTTTCCAGGATAATGGCGCCACCCCACAGGTTGAGCAGGGTGAGGGCAAAACTGGTGACAATAGTGGGCATTGTGGGGCGCAGGATATAGCGCCGCTCAATCATGCGGGAGGGCAAGCCCTTCGCCTTCGCCATCTCCACATAATCTTCGCTGGAATAAATGAGAAAGAAAGTGCGCCAGTTGTAAATGGAGACGGCGCCCGTACTGATCAGAAGGGCCGAAACTGGCAGAATCAGGTGTTTCAGGAGGCTCAGAGCATATTCCAGCGGTGTAGGGGGAGGGGGTGCATCCACCATGCCCCCAAAGGGCAGGATGCCCAGGAGGCCCGCGAAAATCAGAATCAGAAAGATGCCGTAAAACCAGCCGGGAGCCGCAGAGGTCGGAGAGAGCGCAATGATCAACCGATCAAAGAAACTTCCATAGGTTCGGGAGAGCATCAGCGCGATAAAGACGCTCATAAAGAACAACAGGAGATTGGATGTAGCGAACAGAACCAACGTAGAAGGGAGCCGCTCCAGCAGAATCAAGCGCACCTGTCGTGAACCGCTGTCGCTGGTCATTTTCTGAGAATGGCCCAGGTTCAACGTGAGCGCGTTACGCAGATAGAGCAGACTGCGGACAAAGAAGGGCGTATCCAGTCCCAGCCGCTTTCTCTCTACCTGGACCATTTCTTCCATAATCTGGTTACGCTTTTCTACCGGAAGTTGCCGCATCACCGGATCCGCCATAATCCGCATCGCTACTCTTTCGGCGATTTCGCCCTCCTGCATTTTGTCCACGTAACCGCCCATATTTGCGATCAGGATGGTCAGATATACGCTAATCACCACAGTAATGAAGAGAAAGATCACCCGCACAACGGTATACAGGCTAATCCGACGCAAGGTCTCCAGCCAGGGTGACCTGGCCTTCACACGGGTCAGCGGTTGCTCCCCTACCGCAACAGAGGATGCACTGCTCATATCTCACCTCTTTAGATTCCAAACCATATCCCCATCCCGCTATCAATGTGCGGCGGGCGGTATAGCCGCCCGCCGCGTGGTCCCATCGCTACAGGGGGGCGAGGCGAAGCCCGCCCCGTCCCCCTCCAGTGACCTTCTGGCCTACGGCGCCGTCACGAACGATGTGGAGCTGAAGGCAGGGATGCTCACCGGCTTGACCACGACGACGGTCTCCAGCCGGTTGGAGCCGGCCTCCAGTTTGGAGGTAACGTCGGAGGTCAGTTTGATCTCCCATTTCCCGTCGGCCACCGCCCGGGCTTCGCCCACGAAGGCCACATTGCCCTTGGCATCAAAGACGATGTACTTCACCTGCTCTACATCGGCAGTGGGGTAAGGCTTGCCATGGAAGGTGACCTCTACATCAAAGGTGGCCTCACCGCCGATCTTGACGCTATCCGGGCCGGAGACCTCCGCTGTGGCCATCATCGGCTCGGCGAAGCGCTCCCACTTAATCGCCAGGTCGGGGTACTGCGGGAACCGCTTCAGGACGACCATACCCTCCACCGGGAAGGCCCGCTCCAGGTAGAAGGGACCAGTGCCGACCCAGAAATGCCCCTTGGTGCGTACCCATTCCTGGAGGTTAGCATAGCGGGTTTGAACCTCATCCTTGCTCGCGAACTGGCCGAGAGTGGGTTCGTAGGGGATGTAGGGCCCGACGATGGTCATCACCGCCGTGGTGGTGGCTTCGCTGCTGGCTGCCAGGCTCAGGTACTTCTGCAGAATCTCCAGGCTCGGCCCAGCGATGAAGGAGGTGTGTTCAACCGTCCGCTTTTCGGCCTCGGTGAGCGTTTTGGCTTTGTCGGGTGTGAAGGCCAGTTCTTTGTGCGCCTCTGCCAGGATCGCCGGCGTCAGATTATGCCACGCCCCCTGACCTTGAGCGTAGAAGGGGAACCAGGTCAGCCCGTTCTGCGCCACGATGTCCTCCGCGTCCAGGTACCAGGCATCGTCGTAACTCTCAATGACCAACGGGTCAACGGAGACGATCTTGACGCCCTTGAAGTGCGCCATAAAGCTCTCAAACGAGGGGACATAGGCCGCGTCGTAGATGAGGCTCTCGGGCTTGGCCCGGTCAAAGGTGAGGATCATCCCCATCACCACGTCGGCGGCTGAGAAGTTGCTCCCGTCATGCCACATGACCGTCTGGTACAGATCGGCCGGATAGTAGACGGTGCACTTGGTCTTGGCGGTCTGCGGCTCGGTGAACTTCTCGCCAGCGGTGATGAACTTCTGAGCGACCGGATCCCAGTCCACCCAGGCGTCGGAAGGCACCTCAATCTTGGGGGCGAAGGAGAGGCTGATCCAATCCAGGGTCTTGCCCACTGGCAGGCCTTCCTCCACCACGCACTCGGCCCGTTCAATTCGCTGCGGCCAGAAGAGGCCGGTGTACGGATCCGGCATCACGCCCGTGTCCCCCACGCCGCGGATCAGCATCATATCGTAAATCCAGTTGCTGCCGCCGATGGGGTTCCAGGGCTCCGTAAGGATGCTGGGCATAGCCATAGTGAGCGAGCCACCGATCTGCCCTTCCCGCCGTAGGGTCTGCCCCCACAGGGCCGCACCGTAGACCGAGCCGGCCAGGTCAGCCGCCACCTGGATATCTGCCCGCGCGGCGGAGAAGGAGATACGGTCGGCCAACCAGACGCGCACCGAGTCCTGCATAGAGAGTTCCAGGGCCTGCGCCATCAGTTCCCGGCGCTCCTCCAGGGACTTGAAGTCCTTAGTGGCCAGTTTGTCGGCCACTGCGTCAAACTCCGGCGCCGGGGTATAGGCCTGCCACAGCGGGCGAGGCATCCCGCGCGGAGTGTAGAAGAAGTTGAAGTTATCCGCCAGGTCACGGCTGATCGCCGTAGTGACCCAACCGCCCGTGTAGAGGTGGAAGAGGCCATCCGCCGGGTTGCCGCGCAGCCAGATCGGGGAGGCCTCGGCCGCCTTCTTGTACTGCCGATCCACGGTGAAGCCGATCTCCTCTAACTCGGTGGAGATGTAGTCGCCGATGGCTTTGCGCTCATCCTCCACGCGAATGATGAAGATCAGCGTGACCGGCTCGCCCTTATACATCCACTTGCCGTTCTCCAGGGTCGCACCGAGTTTCTGCATCTCCTCAGTGATAACCTCTTTAGCCTTTTCCGGGTTGTAGGCATACTTTAACTCAATGGCGCGGGCAATATCGGCCAGTTTGGCGTAGTCGGCAAAGGTGGTGTTTAGGGCCGTGAAGCGCGGGACAGCCAGGCCACCGAAGATCTCCCGGCAGATGTAATCCCGGTCAATTAGCCAGTTCATCGCCTCGCGGATGCGGGGCACTGCAAAGGGGTTTAATTTGCCGGTGGCGGGAAACTCTGGCCCGACCGGGTTGAAGGTGATCTCGTTGTAGGAGCCGTATGAGAGCACATAGGAGAGGTTCGGGGACTCCTTCACCCGCTGGAAGAGCGCGGAGTCAGCGATGGCAAAAGCGTAGAGATCAATCTCGCCGGACTCCAGCCGGGTGATGGCCGCTGGGATGTTCGTCTCCTCTACCACGATCACCGTATCCACCCAGGCACCCTTGTGGGTAATGGGCGTGGGCGTTGGCGGGACAGGAGTAGGCTCCGGCGTCTTCGCCGGAGGCGGGGTCGTCGGCTGGGGGGTGGGAGTGGGAGCGGGCCTGCATGCTGCCAGGATGAGCCCCACAACCACCAGCAACGTTACTGCCAGCAGTCCTCTTTTCATTGTGTCTCCTCCTTAATAGGTCTCATTGGATGGTGGAAGTCTGAATAATGGGGCGCACTTTTCTTTCCTCCTCCCAGGCATCACCTCCTTTCGCGCGGAGTAGGGTAAGTATATGTACCCATGAAATAATACTGTTTGCCCCCGCAAAAGGTTCAATGATCGCGTTCGCATATCGCAAATCGCGTATCGCAAATCGCGTATCGCAA
>CAKZOY010000295.1 GCA_937138275.1 uncultured Chloroflexota bacterium | reverse complement strand
CCGACCAACGATTTCCGGTTATTGTCCGAACCATTTGTCCAGCCGGGATATCGCCAGGCGGCAGATGGGGATTCCCCGGTCCTGCGCAATGGGTATTACCCCGCAATCCCATAAAACTGAAATGCACCCACGCGGGCTTGTCAACTTTCCCAACCAGTGGTATAATCTGTAACGAAGGGCGGTTAGCTCAGATGGCCAGAGCGCCACGTTGACATCGTGGAGGTCACAGGTTCAAGTCCTGTACCGCCCACAAACCGGCTGGTCTTCCCAGCCGGTTTGTTGTTCTACTACTAAGGAGGTCCTATGCCCGACGCCCCTCTCCTGGCCGCCATTCTGGACAGTTTGCCGGAGCCCATCCTCGTCGCCGATACCGACCATATCATCCGCTACATGAACCGGGCTGCCATCGCCCACTACTCCGGTGGAGAGACACTTCTGGGCACTTCCCTGCTGGATTGCCACAACCCCCGTTCCCAGCAAATCATTCTGGAGGTCGTGGAGGAATTCCGGGCCGGCGCGGACGAGCGATTCATCTCCGAGAACGCAGGCCGCCGGATGTATATGCGGGCCGTTCGGGATGCCAGCGGTCGCCTGCTGGGGTACTACGAAAGATACGAACGACGGGCAGAGCCGTAGCGGACCGGCTATAGATTCTTCGGCAAACCACCTTTCCCACAGGCCAGGCGGCGCGTAGGAGAAGAGATGGAATTGTGGTCATTCCCTCCTGAGGAGGGTCTGAGCGAACTGGACAGACAGCGCACATCTGTGACACCTCTCGTACTGTCCTCTGTCTCCCCAGAGGGGGCCGCAGTGGGCGAACAGGTGGAGGTCACTCAGGCCGCCGGCCTTATCTCCCTGGGCAACATCGCCAGCCGGGTGCTGGGACTGGCCCGCGAAATGGTCAAATCCGGCCTCTTCGGCGCTGGCCCGCACGTCAGCGCGCTCAACGCCGCCATCCGCGTCCCCGTCACCATCTACGACCTGCTGGTGGGCGGCATGATCAGTTCCGCCTTGGTCCCCGTCTTCTCCGACTACGCCGCCCCGGAGCGCCGGGACGAGTTGTGGCGTCTCATTGGCGTACTGACCGCCGCCTTGACGCTGATCGTGGGCGGATTTCTCCTCCTGGGGGAACTCTTCGCCCCGCAACTGATCTGGCTGATGGCGGGGGGACTGGCATCGGAGGATCAGAAACTGGCGACGGAATTGCTGCGGATTGTCCTCCCCGCGCTTCTGTTCCTGAATCTTGCCGGTGTCCTCTCCGCCGCCCTCTACGCCCTCCGGCGCTTCGCTTTCCCCGCGTTCACCGCCGCGGTCTTCAACGCTGCGCTTGTGGTGACGGCGCTCCTTCTGGGGCGCGAGTGGGGGGTACGGAGCATGGCGCTGGGGCTGGTGATCGGGGCGGCCTGCCAGGTGGCGCTGCAACTCCCCGGCCTGCGGGACGCTCGTCTGCGCCTCATCCTGGACCTGCGCCATCCGGCCCTGCGCCGCATCGGGCGACTCTATCTGCCCGTCCTGCTGGGTCTGGTGGTGGACAATCTGCTCTCGGTGGTCCTCAGTTACCACCTGGCCTCGCGCATCGGCAGTTCCGCCATCGCCTGGATGGAGTACGCCGCCCAGATCATTCAATTCCCTCTGGGGATGGTGGTCGTCGCCATCTCGCTGGCGATCCTGCCCACCCTTTCCCGGCAGGCCTCCGAAGGAGACCCGTCTCCCTTCCGCGCCACCCTCTCTCAGGGGCTTCGCCTGGTCCTGTTCCTGATCGTCCCCGCCACGACGGCCCTGCTGACCCTTTCGGTCCCCGTCGTGGCGCTCATCTTTGAACACGGGGGATTCACCCGCGCCGACACGCTGGCGGTGGCCGAGGCGCTGCGCTGTCATCTGCCGGGGTTGCTCTTTGCGGCGGTGGACCAGGTGCTCATCTTCGCTTTCTACGCCCGCAAAGACACGCTGACTCCGGCCCTGGTGGGCATCGGGACCACCGTCCTCTACGCCCTGACCGCGGTGGCGCTGGCCGCGGCCGGTGTCCTGACCCTCCCCCTGCTGGTACTGGTCAACTCCGGCAAGTGGACGGCGCACGCCCTGACGATGCTCTACCTGACGCGCCGTCATCTGGGAGGACTGGGGAGTTCCGGTATGGGGGGCATGCTAGTTCGGGTGACGGTCGCTTCCCTGGTGCTGGCGGCCGTTTCATGGGGGATCGCCCGCCCTCTGGAGGCGGCGTTCGGGCCGGGGCTGCTGGGGGAACTGGCGGTCGTCGGCGGCGCAGGCGGCGCCGGGGCGGCCGTCTACCTGCTCCTGAGCCGCGCGATGCGGGTGGAGGAGGTCAATCTCCTGCGCGCCGCGCTGACCGACGCCATCCGCCGACGATTTCCCGGATTGAGGAGTTGGATCGGATGAAAAAGCGAAGAACGTCATCCGGTGTGAAAAAATTGGCCTCAGTGCCACCGGACCGGTATGACCACGAGTATTTTCTATCCGTTTGTGAGGGGTACGAGGAGTTTGTCGCCACGGAGGGGCGGGAACTTTCCCGCCGGTTACGGTCGGCCTTCGCCGTAGCGGGCATCGGGCCGGGGATGCGGGTGCTGGACGTGGGATGCGGGCGGGGGGAAGTCCTGCGCCACTGCACCCGGGCCGGCGCGGAGGCCCACGGGATTGACTACGCTCCGGCGGCAGTGGCGCTCTCCCGCGAGGTGCTGGCGGCAGGCGAGGCGGCCGGGGTCTACCAGGCCGACGCCAAACGGTTACCCTTCGCCGACGGGACGTTTGACCGGATACTCCTCTTTGACATCGTGGAGCATCTCTACCCGTGGGAACTGGACCAGGCCCTGCAGGAGGCGCGCCGGGTCCTCAAGCCGGGCGGGCGGCTGGTCGTCCACACGGCCCCCAATGCCTGGTACGACCGTTATGCCTACCCGATAGTCCGGCTGGTGCGCGTCCTGATGGGACAGGGGGCCGCCTACCCGCGGGACCCCCGGGCGATGATCCCTGCCAATGTGGATGTTCACGTCAACGAGCAGAGCGCGCTCAGCCTGTGGCGGGTGCTGCGCCGCAACGGGTTTCGCGCCCGCGTCTGGCTGGATACCCCGCCCCAGCACCGGCGGGAGGGGATACTCTTCCGCCTGGCCCGCTATGTTCTCTTCCACTGGCCCCCCTTCCGCTGGTTCTTTGAACGGGAGGTCTTCGCCGTGGCCGAGGTGCGGTGATTTTTTGCCACGGATTACACGGATTTTCACGGAAATTTATAAAAATCTGTGGAATCTGTGGAATCCGTGAAATCCGTGTCTTTACTTCACCTGGAATGTCCCCTGAATCTCCCGAAGGAGGGGAGAGAATTCCCCGCCAGGGGTTCCCCATATGCGCATCAGGTAAAGGCGGCGGCTGGAGGCCTGCACCACCAGCGCCTCGGCCCGCCCCTCAGGCCACCCCTCCCGGAACCGGAACCCGGGCCGCTTACCCCGCGATATCGCCTCCGCCCCCGCGATTTCCACATTCCCCATCACCGGGAACGTCGCCTCCACCAGCATCTGCGCGGTGTCCAGCGTCAGGGGCTCAGCGGGGCCGGGGGTCCACCACAACTCCACCCGCTCCGCTCCGCGCTGCCAGATGGTCACCCCGGCGATTTCGTCCCCCTCCCGACGGACGACGGAGAAGGCCTGGGGAATCTTCAGTCGGACTTCGGCGGGCACCAGTCCGGTCAGGTCCCAAAACGGGATCGGTTCCTGCCGGAAGCGGAAGAGGCGCGGCCCAAGGACGGGGGCCGTGGACCGGACGGAAATGGATAACCGCCAGTCGCCGGGCAGCGCCTCCAGCGGGAAGTAGACGAGTTCCGGGGAAACATAGGCCGTTGCGCCGTTGGACTGCAACGCGGATTCCCAGACCGGCTCGCGGGAACCAGGGGGCAGAATCTGCGCCCACACCTGGGCCCGGGGGTCTCGCTGGACCAGCCCCGGCAGTTCCACCCGAACGGTCACCCCCTCCAGCGCCGTCACCGTCTCCGGGAAGCGGAAGGTCAGCGGGATCGGCGGCAGCGGGGTTGGAGTGGGCGTCGGGACGGGAGTGGGCGTCGGTGGGGGTGGCACCGTCGGCGCTGGGGTGGGGGTCGGCGCCGGAAAGGGCAAATCCCCGCATCCGCCGGCCAACAGGAGAAGAAACAGGGAGATAAACGCAATCGCTCGGGAACGCATATTTGTCCTCTAATCCACCGGTTCGCCTCGGGGCCGCCGCGACGAGTTCTCCTCCGGCGGCGAACACAGCGGAGTCCCTGCTCCTCGCCAGGGCAGCCGCCGGAGAAAGGTCAGCAATGTGCCCCGTCCGGAAACCTCCATGCGCCGGAGATAGTAACGGGTTCCTGCCCTGTGGACGGCCGACCCTCCCCCCACCCCTACCGCGATCCGGTATCCGGCCCGTTCCACCATCCCCGAAAGCCCCCGCCGCCATCCACCAAAGGCATAGGCGAAACTCACCACCGGGACGCCCAGTTCCTCCTCCAGTTTTTCTTTGGATAGCGCAATCTCCCGCCACGCCTCCTTGTCGTCCGCATCCATCAGGTTCACATGTTTGCGCCCGTGAGAGGCGATCTCCATCCCCGCGTCCCGCATCTCCGCCAGTTCCTCCCAACTCATAAAGCGGGGATAGCCGACGAAGGCCGTGGAGACGAAAAACGTGGCCCGCATCCCGTACTTCTGGAGGATGGGGAAGGCGACCTCGTACTGCTCTCGCCAGCCGTCGTCAAAAGTGATGGCGACCGGGCGCTCGGGGAGGGTACCGGTCCCGTCCAGCGCGGCCGCAATCTCGCGGACGGTCACCGGATGGTATCCCAGTTGTCGCAGAAGCGCCAGTTGCGCCTCAAAGTCCGCCGCCGTGACGTTGTAGGAAGAGATTGACCACCCGTTCTTCTCCAGCGTCGTCCGCCCGACGAAATGGTATAGAAGAACAGGGACGACAAACTCGCCTTCTTTCAGGTTGAGGACGGCGTCCGGAGCACAGAGTTGCTCCATTATCTTCGCGTCGTAGGGCGGAGAATTCCCCAGCGCCCACCCGTCCATCGCGGTCATAAGCAACAGTGCCAGGGTCAATCCGACAATCGTCCATCGCCTCATCGCTCTTCGCTCCTGGGAAGACGGTCTTCACGAGAGGGCGCGCACCCATCTCCCTCCGACCATCGTTCCCAGGACGCGGGTGTCGGGGATGGCGGACGGGTGGACGGCGAAGATGTCCCGGTCTATCACGACCAGGTCGGCCAGTTTGCCCGGGGTCAGCGTCCCCAGGCGACTTTCCATTCCGGCGGCATATGCCGCGCCCGCGGTGTAGGCCCGGACGGCTTCCTCCACGGAGATACGCTGCTGGGGATACCAGCCGTCCGGCCCGCCGTACCCGTCGGTGCGGGCGCGGGTCACGGCGGCGTGGATGCCCAGAAAGGGGTTGGGGTCTTCCACAGGGCAATCCGAGCCGAAGGCCAGGACGGTGCCGGCCTCTATGAGCGAGCGCCAGGCGTAGGCAGTGGCACAGCGGGGATGACCCCAGTACCGGTCGGCCATCGGCGCGTCCTGGACGGCGTGGATGGGCTGCATAGAGGCGACCACCCCCAGCGCGGCCAGTCGCCCCAGGTCGTCGGGGTGGATCAACTGGACGTGCTCTATGCGGTGGCGCAGGGAGGTCCGCCACGCCTCCGGTAGCGCGGCCAGCGCGTCCAGCACCAGGCGGTTCGCCCGGTCGCCGATGGCGTGGACCGCCAGCGCCAGCCCGCCTTCCGCCGCCCGCCGGACGACGGCCCGCAACTCCTCCGGTTCCAGTGTCAGGATGCCCCGGTTCTCCGGTTCGCCCAGATACGGTTCCAGCATCGCCGCAGTGCGGGGGCCCAGGGCGCCGTCGGAAAAGACCTTGACCCCGCCGAGGCGCAGGAAGTCGTTCCCCCACCCCGATCGCAGGCGGAGCGCCCGCGCGTGCTCCAGCGCGTCCAGCGGCAGGTAGAAGACGACGCGCAGAGGCAGGGGGTCCGTCTCCTGCAGCCAGCGCTGGTAGGCCTCCAGCCCGACCAGGTCGCCCATGTCGTGGACGGCGGTCAGGCCGTGGCGTGCCAGATGGTCCAGGGCCGCCGGGAGCGCCCGCAGGACGGCCGTCGCATCGGGTTGGGGGACGGCCTCCTGGATCCAGCGCATCGCCTCTTCCAGGAAGAGGCCCGTCGGGCGGCCCGCGTCGTCCCGGACGATGCGCCCGCCGGGCGGGTCGGGCGTTTCGGGGGTGACGCCGGCCCGTTCCATCGCCGGGGTGTTCGCCACCAGCGCGTGGCCGCTTTTGGCCGTCAGCATCACCGGATGGCGCGGCGCGACGGCGTCCAGGTCGGCCGCGGTGGGAAAGCGGCGGTCGGGCCACTGCTCCTGGTCCCAGCCGCGCCCCAGAATCCACTCCCCCTCCGGGGCGACGGCAGCCCGTTCGGCCAGGCGCCGCTGCACCTCCGCCAGCGACGTCGTCCCGGTCAGGTCCACCTGCTGAAGCCCCAGCGCAAACCACATCAGATGAAGGTGGCTATCGGTCAGGCCGGGGAGGACACAGCGGCCCCCCAGGTCCACCACCTGCGTCCGCGGGCCAGCCAGGTCGCGCAGGTCGTCCCCGCCCACGGCGAGAATGCGCTCCCCCCCGACGGCGAGGGCACTGGCCCGGGGGGATTCGGGGTCCATCGTGTAGATGAGTCCGTTGACGAACAGGATGTCGGCGGGCATGCGGTTCTCCTGAGACGGTGGATGTCGGTCCCGCTGGAGGGGCGAGGGGTGCCTCATCCCTGCGGGGCCTCTTTGCGTCCCGGTTTCGGACCGGAAGCGTGCGAAAGCCTCCCGATTTGCTACCCTCGGAACGCAATGTATAATTATACACCGCCTCGCGTTTTTCGCACCGAGACCGTCTATCGGGCTTGTGCAGCAAATCGGTTTGAGGGAATGGCGCGCCCGTGAAAAGGGGGAAAGTGGGGTTTGTGGGGGCGGCTTCGCCGCCCCCACAAACCCCACACCCCATCCCTTTCCCATACGGGGTGAATTGCTGTGCAAGCCCCTATCGGGCCGGGCGCGCGTTCGCCGGGAAACATCGCCAGGTATTTTATCGCAGAGACGCCGAGTTCGCAGAGGTTGGGTAACGAATTTGACCAATGCCCAACCCCTGCTTGCTCTGCGGTTGAACAGGGGACCGCTTGAGCGAGGAGCGTATGGGAGGGTTTGAATTCACGCCGTGCGTTTGCACCCAACCGAGGTCCTGAACCGATGACCACTGACCAGAAAACCCGCCTGATTGAAACCGAATTTCCCCTGCG
>CAKZOY010000294.1 GCA_937138275.1 uncultured Chloroflexota bacterium | reverse complement strand
ACCCGGGCAAGGGTAGGGGATACGACTTTGTGAGACTTTGTTAAAGACCGGGTAATACGACTTTATGAGAATCAACACCGTGTTGCGTGTTGAGCGCCCTCTACCTCGCCTGCCGAATCAACTCCTGCTTCAAATTCCACAGGCCCTCGGTGAGGGAGACATGGTAGGTGTGGGGGTTGATCAGGCGTTTGACTCCGGCGTCCAGGCGGTCCATATCGGCCCGACGGACGCGGCGGATTTCCTCAATCGTCGGGAATTCGTAGACCAGGCGGCCTTCCTGCAGAATGTCTACCAGCAATGGCTCTATTTCCGAAATTTCCCCGCGGGTCAGGATGCGGTAGGCCGTATGGTCGGTGGGGTGGCGCAGGACGACCCGCTCCATCTGGCGGGGGTCCTCGTCTTCCAGACTGAGCAGGTCCGCCGTGGCCTTACTGCGCCGGTCGTAGAGCCGCCAGACCCGTTTGTAGCCGGGGTTGAGGGTCTTTTCGGGCGTTTCAGAGATTTTAATCGCCGGAACCCACTGCCCACCGTCCCGCACCGCCACCAGTTTGTAGACACCGTCCAGCGCCGACGCTCCTTCCGACGTGATGAGCCGCGTCCCCACGCCGTAGACCAGGCGGTTGATCAAACGGTCCGGGTCCACCCCGTAGCGGGGCGCCTCTTTCTGAATCTGGGTGATAATCTCCCAGATGACCAGTTCGTCCAACTGGTTGGACAGAACGATAACGGTGTCCGGAAAGCCTGCTTCGTCCAGCATACGGGCGGCCTGGATGCTCAGGTAGGCCAGATCGCCCGAATCCAGCCGGATGCCGACCGGTTCGTGGCCCTCGCGGCGGAGTTCTTCAAAGACCCGGATGGCGTTGGGGATGCCGCTCTCCAGGGTGTTGATGGTGTCCACCAGGAGCAGGCAGTCATCCGGATAGACCTCGGCGTAGGCCCGGAAGGCGCCCAGTTCCCCCTCGCCCATCGCCATAAAGACCTGCACCATGCTGTGGGCGTGGGTGCCCTTGGGGGGGTAGCCCAGGACGTGGGAGATGCCCACGTTGGAGGTGAAGTCGGCGCCGCCGATGAGGGCCGCCCGCGCGCCGGCGATGGCGGCCTTATCCTGGGCCCGCCGCAGGCCGAACTCCAGCAGCGTCCGCCCCCGCCCGATTTCGTGGATGCGCGCCGCTTTCGTGGCGATGAGGGTCTGGTAGTTCAGATGGTTGAGGAGCGACGTCTCCAGAATCTGGGCCATCGCCAGCGGCCCGCGCACCACGACCAGGGGGACGTTGGGATGGACGACGCGCCCCTCCGGGATCGCCTGCATGGAGATGCCGCCGAAGTGGCCGTTTTCCCGCAACCAGTCCAGAAAATCGTCGCCAAAGAGGCGGCGCCCCGTTCGCCCCACCTGACTCCGCAGGTAGGCCAGGTCCTCCTCCCGGAAACGGACCTCCTGCATCCAGTCCACCAGCCATTCCAGTCCGGCGTTGATGCAGTACCCGGCCCGGTGGGAGCCGTAATTGGGGTAACTACGGAAGAAGTAATCAAACTGCGCCTGTTTCTCGTGAAGGCCCATCCGGAAGTAGAGTTGGGCCATTGTGAGTTGATACTGGTCGGTATACAAAATACCTTCAGCCGTCACCCAGTCGGCGCGCTTCATTCCTCCTCCTGGGAGGGAAATTCCAGAAACTCCGGCGGGATCGCTTTGCTCAAATAGATGGACTCGTCCACTTTATAGAAAGAAATGCCCGCTGCAGCCGCCTCCGCCGCGCGGACGGTCAGGACAACGGGATTGGATGCATGGCGTGCACCCACCCGCGCAGCCGTCTCCGGGTCGGCGGAGAGGTGGACGTACTGGCGACGCATCGGCCGGAGACCTTCTTTGCGGATGTGCTTCAGGGCGCGGGGAGAGGTGCCGTGGTAGAGGCAGGACGGCGGGGTGCAGGTTGGCGATTCAGTTTTCAGGGCGATTGTGTGGCCGTAGCGGGCCCGGATGCGCTCCCCTGCCACCTCAAAGCGCCGCTTGTCGTCCCCGCTCCCTTTTTCCACCAGTTCCAGGACGTCGGCGCGCGTGGCCCAGCGGAAGTTCGGCAGTCCCCGGAGAATCTCCATCACTTCCGGCAGCGATGCCCATCCTTCCTCATCCAGTTTCAGCCCGAACCGCTCCGGCTGGTGGCGGAGGATGAGGGAGAGAAATTTGCTCAGTTTCACCATACGGACCTGATCGGGCATATCGCGTATCGCGTATCGCATATCGCGTATCGCATATCGCAAATTGCTTCCCGCTTCCCGCTACCTGCTTCCTGCTTCCTGCTTCCCGCTTCCTGCTTCCTGCTTCCTGCTTCCCGCTTCCTGCTTCCTGCTTCCTGCGACTTTGCATGATAGCACGGAACGATGGACGGGTCAACTTTTGCCCAATCCTCCGTTCTGTGTTACAATATCGCGCCGATGCCCTTTGCACCGATTTTCGCACTGACTGCGCCGCTGGGCGGATTTCTGGTCCTGCTGGCCGCGGCCTACAGTTCCCGCCTGAAGCCGTACGGGCACTACGTGGTGCCTCTGGGGGCGGGGCTTTCGCTTTTAGGAGTCCTCTTCGCGCCTCTGGAAATCCCGCGACCGTTCCTTCTCTCTCTCTGGCAGCCACTTCCGCTCTTCGGCACATTTCCGGCGCTCCTGGCCGACCGGGCCGTCTGGCCGCTGGCCCTGGCCTGGGCGGGCGCGGTGGCGGGCAGTGCCCTGGTCCAGATATCCCGCCCGCAATTGCTACGCCTCTCCGTCGGCGCCGCCGTTCTGGGGATGTTGACCTTCGGGTTGGGGGCTCTCTGGGGCGAGAACATCCTGACCGTCCTTCTGGCCTGGGCGGGGTTTGACCTGGTATGGGGAATCGGGATGATCGTGGCGGGGCTACCGGCCGAGCGGGCGGTCTGGGGGACGGGCGCCGGGATCGCCGCAACAGTTCTCCTCTGGATCGGCGCGCTGGTTCTGGAGGAATCCGGATGCGGGCTCTCCTGGCCGGTAATGGTCCCTGCCGGTTGTAGCGGGACGGTTCTGCTCCTGGCCGCGCTGGTGCGCCTGGGGGTGTACCCCTTCCATCTGGTGCTTCCGGCGGAGATGCGGCGCGGGCGTCCCATCGCGGCGGCGCTGCTCCTGGAGCCCCTCCTGGCCTGGGGACTGCTGGCCCGGATGGCGGCACAGGCGGGAATAGAGATTCCGTCTTCCCCCTGGCTGGAGGTGATTGCCGCAGGGACCTTCGTGGTAGGGAGTTTCCTGGCCTGGGCGACGGCCGACCCGGATCGGCGGACCCTCTGGCTCGGGATGGCGGCGACGGGCGGCGTTCTCTGGGCCGGCCTGCGTTCGCCCAACCCGGCGGCCGCCTGGATCGCAGGGGGCGTGGCCTGGACGCTGGGCCTGGTACTCCTGTACCTGAACCGGGGATGGGCGCGCAAATTCTCCGTGGAGACGGTCGCCCCGGTCATCGGCGGGCTGGCAATCCTGGCGGCCCCGCTGGTATCGGGTGGACGGGCTCCCTCCACACCCATCGGGGGGGCCGTTTTCGCGGTCGGACAGGCGCTGTTGACGGCATCAGTGGCGAAAGATGTCCTCCGGCCCGCGGGGGAATACGAACGCCTGGGGCCTTTGCCCACCATCGCCTGCGCCGCCGGACTGACCATCCCGCTCATTGCCCTGCTGCTGGGCCTGGGATCGGCCCCGAAAGTTGCCCCCACGGGCCTGGGATGGGCGGTCTGGCTGATCGGAGCACTCTTCGGCGGCGCGCTGTTCTGGGGGGAAAAACGAGGAGTATTGCCGGAGCGCCGGACACTGGTGGCGCTCTCCGAATCCCTGCGCAGGGAATGGGCCGGACGGCTTATCGTGCAGAGTCTGGGTCGGCTAACTGCCTTTCTGGACGCCGTGGCGGATGTCGCCGAGGGGCCGGGGGCCATCCTCTGGGCGCTGGCGACCTTCCTGCTGATCCTGGTCGTGGTGATCGGACGCTGATGGAAACGTTCATCCGGTGGGTGGAACGTCTGGCGACGGTAGCGACGACCCCCGCGCTGATCGGGCTGGTCCTGGCCCTCGGCGTGGTGTTGGTGGCCCGTCGCTGGCCTGCCCAGGTGGTGGGAATGGCTGTTATGTACGCCGTGGTCGGAGTCCTGCATGCCCGCGTGATTCGGCCGGAGGTTGTGCTGGTGAAACTCCTGGTGGGCGCGGTGGTCTGCCTGGCGTTAGCGGCCACCGGGGGGAGCGCGGCCGTCTCCTCCAGGAACGGAGAGGGAGAAGAGCGTCCGTCGGGAAGGCGAGGGTTCTTCCGCAGGCCTTTCCGTCTGGCAGATGATACTCCCTTGCGGGGGGGTGCGCTTCTGGCGGCTCTGGTTATTGCCTATGCGGGTTCGCAGCGGTTCCCGCTCCCCCAAGTGCCGCTTTTTATCAGCCTCTCCTGCTACCTGCTGGCGGTCGTGGGCCTCTTCCTTTCGGGGATGGCCGAGGAACCGCTACCAGTGGGATTGGGACTGCTGGTCTTTCTGAACGGCTTTGACCTCTTTTTCGGCGCACTGGAGCCCAGCCTGGTGGTGGCCGGATTACTGGGGATGGTGCAATTGCTGGTGACCCTTGCCGTGGCATACCTGGCGTTGCCCCGCGAGGAGGAAGGAGAGACCTGATGCTGGCGCTCCTGGCGATCGGACTTCCACTGGTACTTGTTCCCATCACCTATCTCTTGCGCCGCTGGCAGAGGGTCTCTTTTCTGCTGGCCGCGGTGGTTTCGGCGGCGCTGGGGGGGATGATGGTCGCCGTCCCTCCGGACCTGGTTGTATCGCTCGGCGGGCGGGAATTCGTCGCTGGTGGGACGATGACCTTTTTGGGGCGCTCCGTCGTGTTCGGCCCCCTGGCTCAGGTCGGGCTGACGTTTCTTTTTCTGGCCGGCGCCGCCCTCTTCCTGCTGGCTGGACTGCTGGAAACGGGAGAACTCTACCCTTCCATCGGGTTGGGAACCCTGGGACTTCTGGCGGCCGCGCTGGTCGTTCGCCCTCTGGTCTACGCGGTGCTGATCCTGGAACTGGCGGTGGCCTTCTCCGTCCTCATCCTGCACAGCGGAATCGGGGGGACGCGCTACCTGACCTTCTTCGTCCTGGCCTTACCCGGCCCGCTGATCGCCCACTGGCTTCTGGATATGTACGCCCTGACCCCCGATCAGACGGGTTTGCTGCAGACGGCCAGTTTGCTCGTCGGGCTCTCGTTCGCCCTGATGCTGGGACTGGTCCCCTTTCACCCCTGGGTGCCCGCTCTGGGGAGGGGTGAACTGCCCATGGCGATCGCCCTCATCTTCTCGGCGGTGGGGGGTACAGTGTGGTTTCTCCTGCTGGACTACCTGCGGACGTACCCCTGGGTTAGCCAGTCGCCGTACTGGGTCCCTGCTCTGACCGCGATGGGGATCGGGACGGCGGTGGTCGGCGGGCTGCTGGGCGCCGCCCCGCGGGGATGGGGTGCGCTGCTGGGCTACGCGGTGATGGTGGATACCGGGATGCTGACGCTGGCCCTGGTGCGGGCGGACGCGCTGGGAGTGGAACTGGAGCGGGCGATGATGCTGACGCGCGTCTGGGGAGTGCTCACCGCAGCGGCGGGGCTATCGGCCGTCGGTGCGGAGGGGATCCCTCCCCGTGGCTGGCGGTCGGCATGGGGAGCGGTGGCGCTGATGGTCGGCCTGCTCACCCTCTCCGGCTTCCCTCCGACGGTGGGGTTCGCCTCCCGCTGGGGCCTCTACCGCCTGCTCTTCCAGGATCAGCCCCTGACGGCGCTGGCGCTACTGGTGGCCTCTTTGGGGCCGGTGGTCGGGATGTTGCGGATGTTGCCGGGGGCTCTACGGGTGGAGTCCACGGAAAAGCGGACACTGGCCCTGGCGGATTTCCTCCTGGCGCTGATGGCCGCAGGGGCCATCGGGCTGGGGTTGTTCCCGCAGATTCTCATCTATCGGTAGCGGGTTCCAAACCCATCCCGTAGCGGCTGACGCCGCACGGCGAGGGGGAGAAGAATTGGGGTTTTGCGGGGCGGCGGCTTCGCCGCCGCCCCGCAAAACCCCTCTCTGTCCCCCCTCTCCCCCGCCCGTCAGG
>CAKZOY010000293.1 GCA_937138275.1 uncultured Chloroflexota bacterium | reverse complement strand
TCCAGTTCTATGCCGGTTTCATTTGCCCCTCCCTCTTACCCCCTCCCCGTCGAGGGCGGACGGATCGTCTGCCCCTACAACCCCACGGGGAGGGGGAAAAAATGGGGTTTTGCGGGGCGGCGGCGAAGCCGCCGCCCCGCAAAACCCCCTCTCTATCCCCCCTCTCCCCCGCCCGCAGGGCAGGGGGAGAGGAGGGACCAAGGGGGAGGGGGCATTTGCCCAAAATCACTACTCACCGGAGTGACTACCGGCTCGTGGTATCCAGGACGCTATTTTCATAATGGTGCCCTTGGGGGCGTGTTAAACTGCTGTGGAATATGGGGTCCTACCCCGGTACACGCGCAACGGCGCAATCTCGCCTATGGGCGCGGGTGGGAAACGCTCTATGAACAGGTGATGAAGCAACTGGGTGGAGATGATGCCCACCAGTGCCATCTCCTCGGGTTCACTGATGTGACTCCCGCTCCGGCATTTGCGCGCCAGTCGGAGCACGCTCTGGGGGTCAAATACCCCCGCGGCCTGGATTGCCTCCGGCGAGAGGAGCGCCTCCACGTAGTCCGGCGGGCGGGAGAGGAACGCGGGCACGATGGGCGCCCGGTACGGCTGTTTGCGCCGCTGCCAGACCGAAGGGGGCACCAGCCCTCTGGCACTCTTGCGCAGGATGTGTTTTTCCCGGAGCACCCGGAGTTTGAATTGGGGCGGTAGACGGTTGCAGAACTCCACCACGCGGTGGTCCAGAAACGGGAAACGGCCTTCCACCGAGTGGGCCATCGCCACCCGGTCGCCCTGGGAAGAGAGCAGGTATGGGGAGAGGAACGTCGTCACCTCCAGATACTGGGCCTGGGCCAGGGGGCTCCACCGAAGCAGCGCGCCATCCAGCGCGGAGAGGAACTCCTCCACCGGGTCGTACTCCCCCAGCAGGCCCGATAACGCCGGAGAGAAGAAGCGCCGGAGACGGGCCCCGTTGCGCCAGCGCAGGAGATGGGAATATCCCGGACGGTCGGTGGGGAGCAGGTCCTGACCGAAGAAGGCGCGCAGGAATCCGTCCCCGGTCTGCGCCAGCCCAGCCACGTACGGGTGCAACCGTTGCAGGAGCAACGGCCGCAGCGCGGAGTCGGGATTGGCGGCCCAGAAGCGCCGGACTTTGTCCTCCTGGAAAATGCTGTACCCTCCCAGAAACTCGTCCGCTCCTTCGCCAGTCAGCACCACCTTGATCCCGCTCTGGCGGACCAGGCGGGAGAGCAGATAGAAGGGGGCGGGCGCGGTGCGCAATAGCGGCGCCTCGGCGTGCCAGACCACCTGCGGGAAGACTCTCCCGATGTCGGCGTTGGTGCATTCGGTCCGCCGGTGGTCGGTGCCCAGGAAAGCGGTGGCTGTTTCCTGATACTCCCGTTCGTCAAAGGCCGCTTCCTCAAAAGCGATGGAGAAGGTACACAATGTTTGGGGGATGTGCTGCCGGGCCAGCGCGGCGACCAGGGTGGAGTCCAGCCCGCCGCTGAGGTAACTGCCCACCGGGACGTCGGCGCGGAGGCGCAGGCGCGTGGCGTCGCCCAGCAGAGCCCGCAGTTCCTCCGCCGCCTCGTCCTCCGTAAGGCCCAACTCTTCGCCTGCAGGGGGGAAGGTCAGACTCCAGTAGCGGGTCAATGGGAAGGCGTCCTCCGAGGCGCGCAGGTAGTGGCCCGGCGGCAGTTCCCGGACCTCCTCAAAGGCCGTGCGCGGGGCCAGCGGTGCCCAGAAGGTGAATGCCTGCGCCAGCGCGTAAGGGTCCAGACGGGCCTCCACGCCCGGGATCAGGAGCAGGGCCTTGATCTCCGAGGCGAACGCCAGGCCGCCCGGCAACGGGATGTAGAAAATCGGCCGGATGCCCAGCCGGTCGCGGGCCAGGAACAACTCCCGCCGACGGGTGTCCCAGATGGCAATGGCGAACTGACCGTTGAAATGGTGCAGGCACTCCGGCCCCAATTCTTCGTAGAGGTGCAGGATGACCTCGGTATCGGAGCGGGTGCGGAAACGATGACCGGCCCGCTCCAGGCCCTCCCGCAGTTCGGGATGGTTGTATATCTCCCCGTTGAAGACGATCCAGAGGGACTCGTCCTCATTGGGAATGGGCTGCTGACCGGTCTCCAGGTCCACGATGCTGAGGCGCGCGCTGCCGATCCCGGCCCGGTCGTCCAGATAGATGCCGAACTCGTCCGGCCCCCGGTGGCGGATGATGCCCAGCATCCGGCGCAGGAGACCCTCATCCGGCGGCGGGCCTTCCCGCCCGCGCAGAGTCCCCACGATACCGCACATCACGCTCCCTCTTTCAGCGCGCGCCGGTCTACCTTCCCCGACGGCGTTTTGGGCAAACTCTGGCGGAACTCCACGGATCTGGGACGGACGAAGTCCTCCAGGTGCTGCGCGCAGTGGCGTAGGACGTCCTGTTCCGTCAGGCGGGCGCCATCGCCGCAGACGACGAACGCTTTGATTGCCTGGCCCAGAATCTCATCCGGCACACCGATGACCACGGCCTCCGCTACGCCGGGCAACCGGTAGAGGACGTCCTCCACCTCCCGCGGGGCCACCTTCTCACCGCGCGTCTTGATGATGTCGTCCTTGCGGGCGACGAAATACAGAAAACCGTCCTCGTCCATCCAGAAGAGGTCGCCGGTGTATAGCAGTCGTTCTGCGGGATACCGGCCGGGCCGGTAGCGCCGCGCCGTCTCCTCCGGATCGTTCCAGTACCCCTGCATCACGTGCGACCCCCGGACGACCAGTTCCCCGACCTCCCCCGGCCCCAGCCGGCGTCCCGTCTCGTCCTCAATCCAGACTTCGGTGCCGGGGATGGGGACGCCCACCGAAGCGGGCCGTCGGTCCAGTTCCTCCGGCGGCATGTAGCAGACCCGTTTGCACTCCGTCAGACCGTACATAGAGTAGAAGCGCACCCAGGGGAAGAGTTCCCGCAGGCGGCGAATGTGCTCCACCGGCAGCGCGGCCGCCGTGTTGGTCATATACCGCAGCGACGAGAGGTCAAAACGGTTCAGGTCCATCTGCAGGAGCATCGCGTAGAGCGTCGGGACGCCGGGAAGCCCCGTCACGCGCTCTTCCTCAATCCGGCGCAGGACCGCCGCCGGGTAGGCGAACGATCGCTCCAGCACCAGCGTCCCACCGAACCGGAAGACCATCAGCAACTGGTAGAGGCCGTAGTCAAACGAGAGAGGCAGCACGTTGATGACGACGTCCTCCGGCGTGTTCTCCAGATACTGGATGATGGAGCTGGTGGCGAAGACGACGTTGGCGTGGGTGGACATCACCCCTTTCGGTTCGCCGGTACTGCCGGAAGTGTAGATGAGGCAGGCCAGGTCCACGTCAATGGTGCGACAGGGTGGGGGAGTGGGCGGGAAAGCGTCCAGCAGATGGGCGAAGGAGACGGTCCCCGCCGGGATGTCGTCGCTGGGCGGACCACAGAGGACGATGGGGCCCAGCGAGGGGACGTTCCCCTGCAGGAACGGCACCGCTCCGGCCTGCCGGGCCGGAAGAAAGAGGGCGCGGGCGGTGCAGTTGTTCAGGATGCGGGCGATTTTCTCTACCGGAGTGGTCGCGTTCAGCACGGTGAAGATGCCCCCGGCCTTCAGGGTGGCGAAGACGGCGACGACTGCCTCGGCCGAGTTGGGGAGCCAGATCGCCACGCGGTCATCCCGCCGGACACCTATCGCGGAGAGCGCGTTGGCGACCCGGTGGGTCTGTTCGTCCAGTTGGGCATATGTCCACTGCCGACCGTCGCAGACCAGGGCGACCTTATCCGGAAAGCGCTGGGCGCTGTTTTGCAGGAATTCGTGAATCAGCATACTTATCTCCCCCGACACACCAGCGGCAGATACACCCGATACATCTCCGGCGCGATGGGCCCAGCCACGTTGTTCCACTCGTTGGACTCCGGCACCAATCCATATGGGTACAGACCGTGGTTATCCACCTTGACGTAGAAGGCCTGGACTTCCTGCACGGCGAACCCGGCGGTATAGGATATGGTCATCGTAAGCCGAGCACCTGGCGCCAGCGGCGACGGAGAGGCGTAGATGTTCTTTTCGCTGTAGCGCTCAAACGGGTAGGAGGCCACCGGGGCGATAAAGACGTCCACCCAGAATCCGCCGTTGTTATCCGGGTTCCAGGCCATCCCCGTGCCTTGATTCTGGATCACGACGGTGAAGGTGACCGGTTTGTGGGCCTGAATGGGGAGCGGCTCTACCTGAAAATCGGTGATGACCAGGTCAGGTACTCCAGTAAGCACATTGCGGGTGTTATCTTCGGGTCTGGCGTCACCCCGCGGATTGCCGATGGTGAAGGGGACGGAGAACTGCGTTGCGCCGACATTCGGTTGCTGGACGTGGCTGATGACCAGGGTCACCGTTGGGCCGGTGCTTCCTGCCAGCAAGGTGCCGACCGAATAGGTGTACACCTGCCCACCGGCGGCGTGCCAGCCGCCCCCGATATAGATCGTCGCGGTTGGCAGGACTGTCGTAATGACCGCATTCGCGGCATGCATGGCCCCGACGTTCCCGTATGTGATCGTATAGACCATTGCCCTGTTGGGTGAGAACAGGCTGGGGGCGTGGGTCACATTGACCCACAGGTCGGGCCGGGAGCCGATGATGTCTATGTCCTCCACCTCTATCGGCGCGCTCAACGAGGGCGCGGTCATCCGCGCCCGGTTAACCACCCGGTCCGCTCCGGCTTCCAGAGGGTTATTCACCTGCACGACTACCTGTGCCTGCTGGCTGGTCGGCGCCGGAAGGGCGGGAACCTGGAACACTACCAGATTCCCGAGCCGCTGGCAGGTGCCGGTATCTATCTGGCAGCCCAGATACTCAATATAGTTCGGCAGGGTGTCGGTAATGGCAATATTGTAGGCGTTCTCGTTGCCGCTGTTGGTGACGGTCAGCGTGTAGGTCAGCCGGTCCCCGGCGTAGACGACGGTCACCCCGTCGCTCTTGCCCAGGGAAAGGACCGGCGCGCTGGTGACGGTCGTCTGCGCGGAGACGTTCCGCTCATCCCCTTCGGCGTCCGTCAGCCGGGCCGAGAAGGTCAACACCGTGCCGTTGGTCAGCGGCGACGTGACGGTTACCCGGAGCACCACCTGGCCCCAGCCTCCCTCGCCGGGAACGGTGCCCAGGTTCCAGACCCGGATGCTCCCGCCGCCCCCGCTGGGCGGTGGGCTGGCGTCGGCAAATGAGACGCGGGGGTCCAGCGTCGCCGTGATGACGGCGTTCGTGGCATCGGCGTTGCCGGTGTTGGTATACCGCAGGGTGTAGGTCAGTGTGGACCCGGCCGGTACGGGGTCGGGAGAGTCGGCCACAGTGAGAGTGATCGCCGGGGCCGAGGTCACCTGGGTGGTGGTGATAAAATCGGCCGGCGGAAATTCATTGCTGCTCACGGTGACCCGGTTCGTCAGCAAACTGCCGTTGGGGAGCGGGGAGTTGACGCGCACCCGCACCAGGATGGGGCCGAAACTATCCCCGGCGGGCAACGTGCCGACGACCCAAACGTTGTTCCCCACGGTCGGCGACGGATTGGCGGAGATGAACGAAACCCGGCTGTCGTAGGTGTCCGTGATCCGCACCCCGTTGGCGGGCGCATTGCCGGTGTTCTTGCAGACGATGGAATAGACCAGTTCCCCGCCCGCGGCCACCGGGTCGGGGTCATCCACCTGGGTAATACGCAGTTGGGCCTCGGATTGGACCCGCGTGGTCTCCGTAATCGTCTGTGGGGGGGTCTGGTCGGTATCCAGGGTGACCTGATTGGTCAATACGGTGCCCACGGGCAGGGGAGAGGCGACCCGGACGATCACTTCAATGCTCTGGGGACTGCCTACCGGTATGGTGGCAAACTCCCAGCGCCGGTTCCCGCTCCCGGCCTTCGGGGGCGGATTGGCGGAGACGAAAGAAACATTGGCGTCGTAGGTCTCGGTGACCACGACGTTCGTGGGGTTTTCGTTGCCGGTGTTGGTGATGACGATGGTGTAGTAGAGAACCTCTCCGGCGATCACCGGATCGGGGTTATCCCTTTTGGTGACCGTCAGCACGGGGCTGGAGCGGACGGTGGTGGTCTGG
>CAKZOY010000292.1 GCA_937138275.1 uncultured Chloroflexota bacterium | reverse complement strand
ACAATTAACAATTAACAATTAACAATTAGCGATCAACTTTGCTGCGGGAACTTCGTCGGGCATTAGAGATGATAGCGTAGAGAACCCGCACCAGTTCATCGCTTTCCCGAATCAGTGAGCAGACCTCATCGTCATTCAGCACAGATGCCTGGATGAGACGCAGCCAGTACCGGGTCTCTCGCGCCTCCTTGTGTGCAATGCTCAGTTTGTGAATGAAATCTGGCTTGGATTCCGCTGCATCTGCTTCCTCAACATTGGAACCAACCGACGGGGCTGATCGCACCAGTTGCCGACCAATTTCCACACCAGCAACCGTCCGGGGCAGTCGGTTCACCAGTCTTACGACCCGCAGAGCGAACTCAAACGTCCGCCCCTGAATCTCCCCTCCTGCCCCTTCATCTCACCCCCTCCTTGTCATTGTTAATTGATTAATTGTTAATTGTTAATTTTTACAGGGTTTGGCCCCAACTCCTTCACCCTCTCCGTCATCTTTCGGGCCGCCTCGGCAAACGTGGCGCCCATCCCGCCGGAAACGAAGACAATTTCCAGGCGGTTTCCCCCAATTCCAATCTGGTCCAGCAATTGCTTGGCGTATTTCACCCGCGCCAGGGCGCGCTCGTTCCCGTGGACGTGGTGACAGTTCCCCAACGGACACGCCACGATGTAGACGCCGTCGGCCCCCTCCTCAAACGCTTTCAGGATGTAGCGGATATCGGCCTTGCCCGTACAGGGCAGCCGCACCAGCCGGACGTTGGACGGGTACTTCAGGCGCAGCGCGCCCGCCGTATCCGCCGCCATATAGCCGCAGTAGATGCAGGTAAACGCCACAATCTCCGGTGTGAACTCTTCGTGACCGTTTCCTCTCTCGCTCACGGTTTCCTCCAGTTTTCCCAATCTGCTATGTCCGGTGACGGGCAGCAAACGCACCTGCAAGGAACTTCATCCAGCGACTCCCTCAGGAACATAGACCACATCCTCAACAGCCCAGGCCGCGTAGCGTAATGCCTGCCGGACATCTTCGGCCTCCAAATCGGGGTACTCCTCCAGGATTTCCTCCACAGTCATCCCGTTCGCCACCAGATTGACAATAAGCGAAACCGGGATACGCATTCCACGAATACAGGCCTTGCCCCCCAGAATGTTCGGGTCATGGGTTATCCGGTCAAAACCGAGCATCAAAACACCTCCTCACGCAATCTGCGCCATCACCTGCTCGTCCCGGTAGGCCAGCAACTGGATGGCCCTCGCCGGACACTCCGCCGTGCAGGTGCCGCATCCCTGGCAGAGGGCCGGTTCAATGTACGCCGCCCCCTTGATGCCCCCCACCCCGGTGTCGGTGTAGCGCACTTTGGGAATCCCGAAGGGGCAGGCCCGCACACAGGTCAGACAGCCCACGCACCTGGACTGGTCCACCGTCGCCACCACCCCACCGATGTAGAACCGGTCTTTGGTCAGGACGGTCAGCGCCCGCCCGGCAACCGCCTCCGCATTGGCGATGCACTCCTCAATGAACTTGGGGTAGTGCGCCATCCCGCAGACGAAAATCCCCTCCGGGATGAAGTCCATCGGCCGCATCTTCAGGTGCGCCTCCATAAAGAAGCCCTCGGATGAAAGCGGCACATCCAGAATGCGGGCCAACTGCTCCGTCCCCTCCGACGGCTCAATCGCCATACTCAGGGAGACCAGGTCCGGATAGAAGGGAATCATCCGCCGCAGCGACGGGTCCCAGGCGGTCAGTTCCAGTTGCGGCCCCACACTGCGAATGTCGGGCATATGCTCCTCATCGTACCGCATAAAGATGACCCCGCGCCGCCGGGCCTCGGTGTACAGTTCCTCCCGAAAGCCGTAGGTGACGATATCCCGATAGAGCACCACCACCTGACAATCGGGGTTGAGCATCTTGATGCGGATGGCGTTCTTCATCGTGTTCGTGCAGCAGATACGGCTGCAGTATCCGACCTCGCCCTCCGGCCACACGCACTGGATGAAGACCACCTGACTCAGATCGGCGATGCGCTGGGGACGATGGACGATCATCTCCTCCAGTTCTTTGGACGTCACCACCCGCGGGTCCCGGCCATACATGTACGCCGAACCGCGCCACTCCTGCCCACCGGTGGCGACAATGGTGACCCCATGGGTGATTTCCGTCTCCACCGTCTCGCCGGTGCGGGTGGTGGTGCGCAGTACGGAGCGGTACTCCCCCACCCTGCCGGTGTGGGAGACCACCTCGGTGCGGGTGAAGACCTGAATCCGCTCGTGCCCGATCACCCGGTTGACCAGGTCGCGCAGGAGCCGCTGGGGGTCCTCCCCTTCGGCCACGTAGTAGACGTAGCGCAGTTGACCGCCCAGTTCCCCTTCCCGTTCCACCAGCGTGACGTTGAAACCGGCATCGGCGATGGTGAGCGCGGCGGTCATCCCGGAGACTCCCCCGCCGATGACCAGCGCCCGCGGCTCGGGGCGGACGGCCTGTTTGTAGACCGGCTCGGCCAGCCGAGCGCGCGCCACGGCCGTCCGCACCAGTTCCTTCGTCTTCTCCGTCGCCCCGGCGGGGTCGTCTACATGCACCCAGGCACAGTGCTCCCGCAGGTTGACCATCTCCATCAGGTACGGGTTCAGGCCGCCCTCCCGCGTGCCCCGCTGGAAGAGCGGTTCGTGGGTGCGGTGGCTGCACGCCCCGACGACCACCCGATTCAGCCCCTGTTCCTGAATGGCGCCCCGAATCACCGCCTGTCCGGCCTCAAAACAGCCGTAGTCCACTATCTGGACACAGGCCACATCCGGCAGGGTGCGGGCATATTCGGCCACCTCCTCCACGCGGATCACTCCGTCCAGCGTCGGCGTACAGCGACACAGGAAGACGCCGACGCGGGGAGGCTCGCCCCGCACATCCCGCTCCGGCACCATTCCATCGGGCTTCCAGAGGAAGGGGTACTCCCGGCTGGACGGCGACCGGTTCAGGTGCTCCCGCAGCATTCGCATGGCGTCGCCTGCCGCGCCCGCCGCGTCTATGATGGTCTCGGCGATCTCCTTGGGCGACTGGAACGTCCCGCAGACGTAGATGCCCGGTCGGCTGGTCTCCAGAGGGTTGAACTTGTCGGTCTCGCAGAAGCCATAAGGGTTCAGGTCTATGCCCAGGATGCGCGCCAGGTCGCGGGCGCCATCCGGCGGACGAGAGCCCAGGGAGAGCACCACCATATCAAACCGGTCCTCCCGCATCCGGCCCTCCTCGTCCGGATAGCGCAGGATCAGGTCGTGGGTCTGGGGGTCCTCTTTGACCGCGGAGATGCGGCAGCGGGTGTACTCCACCTGGTATTTCTTCCGGGCCTCTTCGTAGTAGGCGTTGAATTCCTTGTTGAAGGCCCGCTCGTCCATAATGAAAATCTGGCAGTGGACGCCGGGGATGCGCTCTTTGGCGATCATCGCCTCTTTGGTGGCGTACATGCAGCAGATGGACGAGCAGTAGGGGTACTTCTGGTCGCGCGAGCCGACGCACTGGAGCCAGGCGATGCGCTTCGGGACCCGCGCGTCGGACGGGCGCAGGACAACGCCCTCGGTGGGGCCGGAGCGGCTGGCCAGCCGCTCGTACTCCATAGAGTGGATGACGTTGGGGAAGCGCCCGTAGCCCAGTTCGGCATACTCATTCGGGTCGGAGAGGGCGTAGCCCAGGGAGAGAATGATGGCGCCGACGGAAAGGTCCTGCTCGTAGGGCTCCTCTTCCAGGTTCACTGCCCCTGTAGGGCAGATGGATTCGCACCGCCGACATGTCTCGCAGCGGGGGACTTTGTCCACCACATACGCATCGGGCAGGGCGCGCGGGGCCATCTTGTAGATGGCCTTGCGCGTCGTCAGTTCCTCTTCAAAGAAACTGGGCAGGTCCACCGGGCAGACCGCGGTACAGAGGCCACAGTTGATGCATTTCTCCGGGTCCACATAGGTGGGCCGGTGCCGGAGCGTGACGGTGAAATCGCCAGCCCGTCCGCTGACGCCGATCAGGTCGGTGTTGGTGAGAATCTCAATGTTGGGATGACGGTTGAAGTCCAGGAAGGCCGGCGAGATGGACGGGCGGGTGCAGCCGAAGCCGTGGTCGGAGGTGCCCCGGCAGAGGACGCAGTCGTGGGTGGGGAACATGTAGCCCAGTTGGGCCACCCGCCCGCCCAGCCAGGGCAAACTTTCCACAAGATATACTTTCAGGCCGGCCTCAGCCAGGTCTATCGCGGCGCGCATCCCGCCGACGCCGCCGCCGACGACCAGGACGGATCCGGTGGTGGGTGTGGTCTGTGCCATATTCAACCTCAAGCAGTATAGGATACAAGGATACAAGGATACAAGGGCATAGGATGTTAACGGAGCGTCTCGTCCGGGATGTAGCGGTCGCCGAAGAGTTCTCTCCCGGTTTTTAATCGGCAGATATAGCCGATGTAACCGTTCAACGTTCGCTCCGTCTCACGCCCCAACTCGTACATCTCCCGAAAACGAGCTTCACTAATATAGCCCAGGTCGTAAGCGGTGATGACATGGTTAATGGTCTCACTGAGCGAACCGCGAGCGATGTAGTAAAAGCGCAAACTGTCAACGTAATGGTAGCGTCCGTACCCTTCCGCAATGTTCGCCATTACACTCTTAGATGAACGTCGGATCTGAGCCGCCAGGTCATACCGTTCGTGGGGTGGTAGTGCCTCGGCCAGTCGGTGGCATTCAATCATCAACTGGCGCGCCAACTGCCAGGCTTTCAGGTCTTCAAACCCCCTTTCGGCCACCTCCCCTGCCCGGCTCTCCCGCTTCATTTCGTCTACTCCCCTGTCTACTTGTCTACTTGTCTACT
>CAKZOY010000291.1 GCA_937138275.1 uncultured Chloroflexota bacterium | reverse complement strand
TCGGCCAGGACATCGCCTGCGGCGTCCATAAACGCCTCGCCCAGCCACTGCCTGGCCTGATGCTTCAGCAGGGCGGCTATGAGGCGCAGGATGTGCCGGGACAGGTCGGTGGGCATAACTCCTCCGCGCAGGTGGGTTGGTGTCAGTATACTCCAGTTTCTGTATAAGTCAAATGTAGCGGTTCAGGGAATTGCGCAGCAAATCATTTCGGGGGAGCGGCGCGCCCGTGAAAGAGAGAGTGGGGTTTGTGGGGGCGGCTTCGCCGCCCCCACAAACCCCACACCCCACCCCTTTCCCATGCGGGGTGAATTGCGGCGCAAGCCAGCGCGCGGTTCCACTTGACCAAATCGGCGTTTTGGAGTATCCTTATACTGTGGTGGGAGTTAGAATTGGAACATCGGTTGCTTCCATCACAACGGGAAGGGGGGAATGGGATGGCCGCGAAATTCCATTCCCTATTTTTATGCCCCGAAGAATATTTTTCAGGAGGCCCGCTGTGTACCGAATTCTGGAGAAAGAAGTCCTCAGTGATGTCACCAAACTGATGGTGGTGGAGGCTCCCCACGTTGCGCGCAAGGCGCAGGCCGGGCAGTTCGTCATCGTGCGCATTGATGAACACGGCGAGCGCATCCCCCTGACCATCGCCGACTACGACCAGGAGGCCGGCACCATCACCCTCATCTTCCAGGAGGTCGGCAAGTCCACAATGCATCTGGGCACCCTCCAGGCAGGGGATACGCTGGCTACCCTGGCTGGCCCGCTGGGCCATCCCACGGAAGTCGCCAACTACGGGACGGTCGTCTGCGTGGGCGGCGGTGTGGGGATCGCCCCCATCTACCCCATCACCCGGGCGCTGAAGGAGGCCAGCAACTATGTCATCTCCATCATCGGCGCTCGCACGCGCGACCTTCTATTCTGGGAGGACCGGATGCGCGCCGTCTCCGACGAACTGATCGTCTGCACCGACGACGGCTCCTACGGCCGTAAGGCGCTGGTCACTGAACCGCTCAAGGAACTACTGGAAGCGCGCGGCCCGGAGATCGCCCGCGTCTGGGCCATCGGCCCGGCCATCATGATGAAGTTCGTCTCGCTGACGACCCGGCCGTTCAACATCCCCACCATCGTCAGCCTGAACACGATTATGATTGACGGGACGGGGATGTGCGGCGGCTGCCGCGTCCTGCTGGAAGAGGGCGCCCAGTTCGTCTGCGTGGACGGCCCCGAATTTGACGGTCACAAGGTGGACTGGGATAACCTGCTGGCGCGCCTGGCGTTCTATCGGGAGGAGGAGCGGCTGGCAGTGGAGCACTGGGAACACGAATGCCGCCTGGAGGGCGTGCTGAAAGAGCAAGGAGGTGCATAGTGTCCCCTCTCACGCAACGAGAACGGGTGAAAATCCCCCGCCAGAGGATGCCCGAACAGGATGCCGTGGTCCGGCGGGGAAACTTTAACGAAGTGGCCCTCGGTTTTACGGAAGAACTGGCGATCGCCGAAGCGAACCGTTGCCTGCAGTGCGACCGGCCTTATTGCGTGGAAGGCTGCCCCGTGGAGGTGCTCATCCCCCAGTTCATCCGCGCTCTGCGGGAAGGGGATATGGTCGGCGCGGTGGCGATTATGAAGGTCAAAAACAGCCTCCCCGCCATCTGCGGCCGGGTCTGCCCGCAGGAGGTGCAGTGCGAGATCCGCTGCGTCCTGGCCCGGAAGGGGCAGCCTGTCGCCATCGGACGGCTGGAGCGGTTCGTGGGCGATTACGAACTGGCGATGCGCACCTGCCCCCTGGAACGCAAACTGCCCACCGGCAAGAAGGTCGCCGTCGTCGGCACCGGCCCGGCGGGGCTCACCTGCGCGGTAGACGTCGCGCGGGAAGGGCACGCGGTCACCATGTTTGAGTCCCTCCACGCCCCGGGCGGCGTCCTCGTCTACGGTATCCCGGAGTTCCGCTTGCCCAAGAGTGTGGTGCATGCGGAGATTGACTACGCCGTGGAGTGCCTGGGGATTGAGATTCGCACCGACCACGTCATCGGGCGGACGCTGACGCTGAGCGAGTTGCTGGCGGAATACGACGCGGTCTTTCTGGGCACGGGCGCGGGTCTCCCCTCCTTTATGCGCATCCCTGGGATCAATTACAACGGCGTGATGAGCGCCAACGAGTTCCTCACCCGCGTCAACCTGATGAAGGGGTACCTGTTCCCCGAATACGACACGCCGGTGAAGGTCGGGCGCAAGGTGGCGGTCATCGGCGCGGGGAACGTGGCGATGGACGCGGCCCGCTGCGCGCTCCGTCTCCAGACGCTGCAGGGGAAGGACGGAGAGGTACACATCGTCTACCGACGCTCCCGCGACGAGGTCCCGGCGCGCGCCGAAGAGGTCCACCACGCCGAGGAGGAGGGGGTTATCTTTGACTTCCTCACCAACCCGGTGGAGATTTTCGGGGACGAGAAGGGGAACGTGCGCGGGATGCGCTGCATCCGGATGGAACTGGGCGAACCGGACGCGTCGGGTCGCCGATCGCCCAGGCCGGTGCCCGGTTCGGAGTTTGATATGGAAGTGGACATGGTCATCTTCGCCCTGGGCACCAGCCCGAACCCGCTGGTCTTTATGGACGCGTCGGGCCTGGAGCGGACGAAGTACGGGACGGTGGTGGTCAAGGACGAGGAGACGGGCCGGACGACGATGCCGCGGGTCTGGGCGGGCGGCGACGTGGTGACCGGCGCAGCGACCGTCGTGAGTGCGATGGGTGCTGGCAAGCGGGCCGCCGCCGACATCAACCGTTTCCTGGCTAACGAGGTCACGGACTGGTAGGCCCGCGCAGAGGGGCTTGGGGCGGCGTTGCCGCCCCAAGCCCCCTTTTTTCGTCATTGTTCAGCCAGCGGTTGAAACCGCACCTGGGAGGGCACTTTGTGCCGGACGACCGCCTACACGGTCGCCGGGGCGGCGTCCACGCCGGTGGACGCCCGGCTGAAAGCCCTTGAGGGGCGATTTCAATTGCTGAAGCCTGGACAGTTATCTTTTTTCCATTAACTGCTCAAATAACTTCTCGTACTCCTCTGCCGTCCGTTCGGTGCTCCAGCGGGCGGCGATGTCATCCCGGGTGCGCCCGTACTGTTCCCGATTCCCCACCACGCGCAGGATCGCCTCCGCCAGCGCCCGGGAATCCCCCACCGGCACCACCTCCCCCATCCCGGTCTGCAGGACCGGCTGGCGCACGCCGGGCAGATCGCTGGCAATGGAGGGCGTCCCGCAGAGCATCGCCTCCACCTGTACCAGCCCGAAGGACTCGGTAGAGTTCAAACTGGGCACCACGATGACGTCCAGATTGGGATAGAAGGCCGCCATCTCCTTCGGGGAAAGGACACCCAGGAACGTCCAGCGGTCCCGATACCGCTCCAGCAGGGGGGCCAGACGGCGGGCGTAGGCCTCTTCTCCCAGGACGTTCTGGTACTGTCCGGCGAAGAGGACGCGCGCGGTCGGATAGACCTCCAGGACGCGCGGGAGCGCCTCCAGCAGGACCTCCACTCCCTTCTCCGCCGCCAGCCGGGCCGCCATGCCAATGACCGGCCCGCGGCCGTCCAGCCCGACCCGTTCGGCAAAGGCCCGGATTTCCTCCGGAGTCGCTGGAGGGAGTTCCACCGGCGGCGGGACAACGACGACCTTGCGGGCGAAGCGAGAAAGATACGGGGAATTGGCGGCGAAGTCGCTGGTATAGGCGACGATCCGGTCCGCCAGCAGGCCCGCCAGCAGGTTCATAAAGTCCACCACCCGGTTGACCAGACCGTTGAACGGACCGGCGGGCAGTTTCAGGTCGCAGTGATAGGTGAGGGTACAGGGCTTGCCCATCAGGCGGGCGCGCGCGGCCACCCCAGCGGCGTCAAACTGGGGCAGGTGCAAACTGACCACGTCGTGGCTCCACACCAGCCGCGTGGCGATGAAGCCGAAGGTGGGCATGATGACCCCTTTGCTGACGCGAAACGCCACCGGCACCCGGACGACCCGCACCCCGTCCCGCTCCTCGGTCAGGGGGAGGGAGCGGTCGTAGCGGGACGTCATCACGGTGACGGCGTGCCCCCGCCGGGCCAGCCCCTTTGCCAGCCGTTCGGCGTAGATGGTCAGCCCGCTGGTGTGAGGGCGGTAGTAGGTGAGAACGATCAGGACGCGGATGGTGACCTCCTGGGATTGCGTGTTACGTTTTACGTTTTACGTGTTACATATTGCGTGTTGCATGTGCCCGCATCCTGAAATACTACGGCAGATTGGGATGTTTGTCAAGGGGACACGATGTGATACAATGGTCCTCCAGGAGGTTCTCATGATTCAACGCGCGCAGGAAATCCAACATCAACTGGTCGCCTGGCGGCGGGAGTTCCACATGTACCCCGAACTGGGCTTCCAGGAGACCCGCACCGCTGCGCGGGTCGCCGAGGTGCTGACCGAACTGGGATACCGCGTCCGGACTGGGGTGGGACGCACGGGCGTAGTGGCGGAACGCGGAGAAGGCCCTCCGATCGTTGCCGTGCGCGCCGATATGGACGCGTTGCCCATCCAGGAGGAGAACGACGTCCCCTACGCATCGCAGGTACCAGGCGTGATGCACGCCTGCGGACACGACGCCCACACCGCCATCCTGCTGGGGGTAGCCAAACTCCTGGCCGACGAGACGCTCCCCGGCACCGTCCGTCTGCTCTTTCAGCCCTCCGAGGAGATGGAGGACGAGGAGGGGATCAGCGGTGCGCGACGGATGATCCAGGACGGCGCGATGGAGGGGGTGGAGGCCGTCCTGGCCCTCCACGTGGACTCCACCGCACCGGCGGGGAAGATCGTCCTGGAGACGGGCCCCTCATCTGCCGGAGTGGACACCTTTTACGCCACTATCTTCGGCCGAGGGGGGCACGGTGCCTCTCCCCACAAGACGGTGGACCCCATCTACATCGCCGGACATGTCATCCTGGGCCTGCACGGGATCGTCTCCCGGCGGCTGGACCCGATGGAGCCGGCGGTGGTCACCATCGGCGCGATCCACGGCGGTCAGGCCGACAACGTCATCCCCGACCGGGCGGAACTGAAGGGGACCATCCGGTACATGAAACCGGAAGTCCAGAAGCAAATTCACGCCGAGGTGGAGCGGGCGCTGCAGATCGCCCGCACGCTGGGAGGGGATTACGACCTCCGCATCGTCATCGGCTATCCGCCGATGCTCAACGACGCCGGAGTGGTGGAGTTACTGCAGAGGGTCACCGTGGACCTTCTGGGCGAGGAGTACCTCCATCCGCCCCATCCGGGGATGGGGGCAGAGGACTTCGGGTTCTTCTCCCAACTGGCGCTGGGGGCGATGTTTGGCCTGGGGTGCAAGATAGAGGGGGATGAACGGGTCGCCCACAACCCGCGCTTTGATATAGATGAGCGGTGTCTGCCGGTGGGAGCGGCGGTTCTGGCCGAAAGCGTCCTGCGCCTGATGCGGCGCCGGTAGTCCAGATACAGGAGGGGTTTTGCGGCCTTGCGGCCGCAAAACCCCTCCTTCCACGCCCTTACAGGGGGTTTCGGGGCGGGCGGCCTTCGGCCGCCCGCCCCGAAACCCCTTTCCTCTCTTGTCCGAACTTATGTCTGAACCTCGGATTATCTGAACTTGACATCATGAGAGAATCTACAGCCGCTCGGGGAGGGAGATGGCCCCCTCTCCCCCGCCCGTCAGGGCAAGGGGGAGAGGGGGCAACTTGTATGGGTAGGTTTTTCCACCCCCAGCGGGCAAGGGATAAAAAGATGATTTTTTGATTGGGCGGCTTCGCCGCCCGATCAAAAAATCTATTTCTCCCCTGCTTTGTCGGGGGCGATATCGCGCTTTCGCCTGACCGTGAACGGTCAGGCTGACTCAAAAAGGGCGCTCAAGTGCCCTTTCCCCTCAGCCCCGCCGTTCACGGCGGGGCGAGGAGTGCCGTCCCAAAAAACCTACCCATATGAGGGGGGAGGGGGCTGCCAAAAAACCTACCCATACCGAGGCCGGGGGGATGGGGGGTGTTAACGTCTGCCGACCGACGATTTCCGCAGGTGCAAGCCCAACGCGCTCCCGCCGACTTTTACAACAGCACGCGACCGAACTGGGCCAACATCGCCCTTGATCACGACGCCCGGCAGCACGCCTCCGAGGAGCCGCTGGACTTTGCCCGCGTTCGCTGCCGCCGCAGCGCATCGGCGTAGTGCTGGACCCCTCCGGCGAAGGCAAGACAACCCTCTTGATGCGCACTGCCTGGGAGCTCAGCCAGGCCGGCTTCATCATCCTTTGGGAACACCACGGCTATGTCACCGCACCCTACCGCCATGCCTTCCAGGGCGAGCGTCGGCTGGTGATCTGCCTGAATGGCCTGCCGTGGGTAGAAAACCTGTTGGGTCTGGTGAGCAACCCGAACGAGAGCGGACTCCCCTTCGTGCTGCTGGGGACGGCGCGCCAGAACGAGTGGGAGAACAGTGGCCTGGAGGCCCAACTGGGCCGCCTGGCCCGCCTGCAGCGCTTTCCGCTGGGGCGACTCACTCCTCGGAGGGAAGTGGGCGACCTGCTCACCCGGCTGGAAGCCCATCAGGTGCTGGGGGCGCTGGAAAGGCTGCCTCCCGCTCAACTGGAGCCCATCACCCGCGCCCACACGCCTACCCTCTCCTGGACGCTGGGCGCCCCCGGCTGGGACCCCCTGCAGTGGAAAGCGCTCCACGACGCCTTCCGCCTGACCCTCTCCTACGGCCGCGGCCACCTGGGCGCCGTGGATTGGGGACGGCTGGTGCTGGAACCACACCAACTGGTCCCCCTGCGCCGCATCGTGAGCATGCCCTTCTCCCGCCTCTTCCTGGCCGACGACAGCGGCCTGGGCAAGGCCGCCGAGGAGGCCGGGAAGGGGAGTCTGCACGCGCCAGCAACGGCCCATTTGCTCACGCTGCCATGCCCAGAAATAACAACCAGTTGGGCAGTTGACATCGGTATCTTGTGATACTATAATTGTCTATGAAGGAGCGGTATACTATGAATACTCGATTCTCTATCTCAGTTGCCGAAGCGCATAACCGCCTTTCTCGCTGGTTGAACAAGGTCGAGGAGGGGCCGATCACGATCTTGCGGCGGGGCGAGCCGGTAGGGGTCATCATCTCGCCCCAGGAGTACGCACGCTTGCGCCAGGTGCAGGCATATTTGCAGATGCTGCGCATCGCCAAAACGCTACGTGAGAGCGGAGTAACCGCCGAGGAGCTGTTCCAGACTTCGCGCGAGGAATTGGAGGGGCGAGGATGATCGTAGATGCCAGTGCAGTCTTGCGGGCATTCTTCCCGGACGAGGAGCAGGCTCAGGCCCAGGCGCTGATCCGCGAACACGTCGCCGGGCTCGTCCGCCTGGCTGCCCCCATGCTGATGCGGTACGAGGTGACCAATGCCGTTGTCCAGGCCATACGTCGGGGGCGTATCAGCGTCGAGGACGGAGAGTCTATCCTGGCAGCGTTCGAGGGGTTGGGTATCGAACTGGAATGGGTGACCTGGCAGCAGATGTTGCCCCTGGCGCACCGGCTCGACCGCTCCGCCTACGATGCCGCGTACCTGGCGCTGGCCGAGGCGCGGAGCGACGAGTTGGTCACCGGAGACCGGCGGTTGTACAACGCCGTCCGCGCTCACCTGCCGTGGGTGCGCTGGATCGGAGATTGGGGCCACGCCGACTAGCACGCAGCCAGGAGCGAGGTCATCGCTCGTCACGTTCTCTTGCCCGGAAGGACAGAGTAACCCGGCCTGACCGTTCGACGAGCAAGGCAGAGTTGCCTCCCAATGTTGCTGGCAACGCGCATGCGCCCGTGGACGCCGCGCCCCCGCCGCCGGACCCGGACGAGGTCTGGGCGCGGCTGGAGGCGCTGGACCAGGGGTGACGTGGCGCTGATCACGCTGGGCGCCGAGTACCAAGCGCGCCGCCGCCTGTGCCGCCCCGTGCGGCTCAATCAACACCCGATAGCCCGCCTCTCTCTTGCTGCGTCACACGCCACGCACCCCAAACACCCGGTTGACACCAGGCCGGAATGGGGGTACAATGTAGTTACAAAAGTAACCACAAAGGGAGAGCACTGATGGAGAAAATCGGCATCCGCGAACTGAAGGCCCGCGCCTCGGAACTGGTGCGCGCGGTCAAGGAAAGCCGCGCCCGCTACATCATCACCCAGCGCGGCGAGCCGGTCGCCGTCCTGCTGCCCGTGGACGCCGCGCCCCCGCCGCCCGACCCGGACGAGGTCTGGGCGCGGTTGGAGGCGATCCGCGAGGAACTAGGGAAGGGCTGGCAGAGCGAGAAAAGCGCGGTGGAAATCCTCTCGGAGATGCGCCGATGAGCGAAACCCTCACCATTGATGCCAGCGTCTTTGTCAATGCGTTCAGCCCCTCCGAGACCGGCAGCGACCAGAGTTGGAACTTTCTCACCGAGCTTTTCAAAACAGATACACCGATTGTGGTGCCCACCCTGATGCTGGTGGAGGTCGTCGCGTCGCTGGCGCGTAAGCAGAACAATACGCAAATGGCATTGAACTGGATGCGGGAGATTCAACAATTGCCCTCGCTTACGCTGGTCAACCTCGACGAACTCCTGGCGCATGCCGCCGCCGAGATCGCCGCCCGCCATCGCCTGCGCGGCAGCGACGCCGTCTATGTGGCGGTGGCGCGGCGCTTTGGCGCCACGCTCATCACACTGGATGCCGAACAGCGGGAGCGCGCCGCGGCAGTGGTCCCAATGCGAGGCCCCGAATAGCACGGTCGCTGGCGCTGGAGCCCTGGCGGAGGCCGCCCATCAGCAGCGGACGCGCCTGCTGACGTTGGAGGGCCGTCGCGCCGCTGCCCTGGAACAGTTGGAAGCCTGCCGACCCACCCTCGCTGCCAAACTGGGCCTGGAGCCGACGGCCGAGACCCGCGCGCTGGAGGCGCAGATCCGCGCTGGCGCGCCGTTGACTGCGCCGCCGGAGGCCGTCCGCACCCTTCCCCCGACCTGCCGCTGCCGCTGACGCCCTTCATCGGCTGCGAAGCCGAACTGGCCCTGCTGAACGCGCGGCTGGAAGATCCGCAGACGCGCCGGGTCACCCTGACCGGCCCCGGGCGGCATCGGCAAAACGCGGCTGGCCCTGCAGGCGGCGCTGGCGCAGGCGGAAGCGTTCGCCGACGGCGTCTACTGGGTCGCGCTGACCGAGGCCGAAAGCGAGGCCGACCTGGTGCTGGGCATCGCCCGCGCGCTCCACATCCCCCTGGCCGGCGCGCAGGAGATCCGTAGCCAGTTGCTGCGGGTATTGCGCGACGGCCGGTACGAGGCGTTGCTGGTGCTGGATAACTTTGAGCAACTGCTGCCCGCGGGCGGCGCGGCGCTGGTGCTGGACATCCTGCGCGCTGCCCCGCGCCTCACCCTGTTGGTCACCTCGCGCGAGCGCTTGAACCTCTTATAAAAGAATCCGCGAGCATCCGCGTAAATCCGCCTCCCAAGAAAGTGTGGCGTGAAGGTCGGCATCGTTGCCGATGCCCTGCTGTCTCTCCATTCCCCGCTTCGGCAGACGGGCGAATTGGCATACGGGCAGCCAGGATCAGGCCCAGGAGCAGCAAGAAGAAGACCCGTTTCACCGCTTTCCGGATGGATTATGGGATGGGTTTGCCATCGGGCAGAGTGTGACGCACGCAACGCCGTCAAAGATGAGCATCAGCGCCATCCGGATCATGGCTCTCCCCACACCACCTCCAGGCGTGGGCGGCCCGCTGTGTTCCAGTCGCCCGTGTCGGAGGAGACAAAGTACTTGCCGCTGTGGTAGGCCGAATCCGCTTCGTAGAGGACCAGGCGCAGCGGTTCGCCGCGCCCATAAGCCCGCGCCACGGCGTAAGAGACGTCCCAGGTGCGCGGCACCCCTGGCCAGCCCGGGTGATCGGCGAGCGGGTACACCCAACGCCCGCCGAAATTCTCGTAGGCCAGCGGGGCGTTGTTCCAGGTGATGCTGGTTTCCTGCCAGTCTCCTGAGGCGATCAGCACCTGAATCCAGGACGGCTGCGCCTCGCCCGGTCCGCCCGCATTGCCGAACTGGTAGAGCGTCAGCGTGGCCGAGATGATGGATTTGCCGCGCGGGATGCCATCCAGCGGAAAGGTGACATAGTACTTGGCAAAGCAGGGCCAGTCGGCGACATCCGACTGATTCTGGATGTTGAAATCGGGCGCACGGCCGTCGTTGCGGTTGCCCCACTCGTTCCAGATATGGTGCTCGTCGCCCGGGCACTGGTTGGCGATCGTCCCTCCGACGTCGGCATCCGGCACCAGCGGGCTGCCCTGCGTGGGACGCCGGATGACCAGCGAACCCCGGGGCGAGGCATTGGAACGGTAGGCCGGCAGGCCAAAGTTCAGAAAGCCCCAGCAGCCCGGACTGTTCAGAGAAGCGGAAGGCGGCCAGGATTGATCGCCCAGCGGCGGGCCGGCCCGTGAATCCCGGTCGTGGAGGATGACGGCCATGCGCCAGGATGTCCCCCCCGGAGGCGCGCCGGTCAATCCCAGGCTGGTGAAGGGGATGGTGAAGCCCATCGCCCAGCCGCGGTCACTGTCGTCGTCGTTGTTCAGGGCGTTGCCGCGCCAGCCGGGCACGGCGCCGAACGCAACGCCGGTCGGCTGCCAGCCTGAGGCGCTCCCGCGATAGGCGGCGCGCCGCCCCGGGCTGGGCTCGCCGTAGAGTTGGGCCACAAAGCGCCAGGAACTGGACGAGAGCGCGGCGCCGTCGCCTGTATCCAGCAGCAGAGTGACCGCATCCCACTGTGTGAGCGTATCCCGGGTGGGGGTTTCGTCGTACCACAGGGCACGGTCAAAGATGGCCACGTAGACGTACAGTTCCGTCGCATTGGTCCCCACGCGGATATCGGCATAGTTCTGGGTCGGCGAGACGCGCCCGAACCAGGCGATGGCGGTCTGCTCAAAAGGGATAGAACCGACGAAGCGGGGCGCGTTGATGCGCGGCAGCGTCTCCGGCGCGCACCAGCCTTTCATCACCAGCGGCAGGTAGACAGAGAACGAGTCGTCCGGCTGCTGCGGCAGGCGGGCCAACGCCGGAGTTCCGGCAAGTGCCGCAATCAGCAGGATGAGCAGCACAGTTGGCCAGACCGGTCGGGTCCTTCGGTGTGTGAGGCGATCAGCGCACATTGCGGCCTCCTCTGTGGGACAGGACGTGAATCTGCTCCGGCGCAACAGCATAGATGGCCGGGTCGCCCTGATACCAGGCGATCGTGCCGACGACGGCCACCGGCTGACCTGGATGGTACGACCTCTCCGGCGCCCCGTCAAAGCGTTCCCAATTCTCCTGCCGGATGATGACTTTGAACGCGCCCTGGTGGGGGTTCGCAAAGCCCAGCAGCACCTGTTTGCCGTTATTGAACACATAGCGCAGGACGCCGGTGACGGTCACGGTGTGCCCGGCCCAGGCGCGCGCCTCGGTGTGGAGGATGGTCGCCGCCGGAACGGGGTCCGGTGGGGGAGGCGGAGGAGGGGCCGCCGACGGGACGGCCAGCGCCGTCCCCTGGGGATTGCCGCTCGTCAGCGCCACCAGCGCGCCGTCGGCGCTGATGAAGTAGACATTCTCGTTGCTCACCACCCACGCGGCATACTCGCGCCAGTACCGGTCATACACCGCTCCCTGGTTGTAGTAGATGTAGAAGCCGAAGTCGTAGAAGCGGGTGTTTTCCAGCCCGCCAGGGCAGTAGTGCGATGCGCTGAACGGGCACGCCGTGGCGTCTTGCGAGGTCGCAACGGTCGCCAGGCGTTGCGTCGTGATTTTGGCGTTGAAACTGCCGCGCGCAGCGGAGCGGTCGAGGATGCGCATCGCAAACCCCGCTTCCCAGTGCGCGCCAAAGAGGTAGTCGCCCGCCACTGTCACATTCGGCTGTTCATCGGTGAGCAGATAAGGGGCCGCACTCCCCGGCGGGTAATCATAGGCGATGAAGCGCACATCCCCTCCCTGCAACCCGCTCACCGTCGCGCTGTCGAGCACCATCTCGCCAAAGTGCGAGTCCCAACGCGCATCGTGGGCGTGTCTGGCGCGGATGATGGTGTAGACGACCTCCTTGCCGTTCGGCAGGCGCTTGACGACCGGCTGCGGTCCCATCGGCATATAGTCGCCGTCGCCGTAGCCGCCGTGCCCCACATTGGCGATGTACGGCACCCTGCCGTCGTCCAGGTCCAGCACGAAGAGCGCCTGATCGCCGGGGTTTCTGGTCAGCAACTGGCGCATCTCGCTGTTGGTCTGCGGCCAGTCGCGCCACAGCGTGTCCCAGTCGAGCCGGACTTTGACCAGCACGTAGCCGGCGCCATCGGCGATGACGGGCCAGCCGTAACGATACTCGGTCGGGTCTCCGAAATTGCGGCTGG
>CAKZOY010000290.1 GCA_937138275.1 uncultured Chloroflexota bacterium | reverse complement strand
ATCCAGAATCCCGTAATCCGCCGTCTCTTTGAGGTACGAAACCAGGACGAAGGGCAGCCAGAGCAGGTCGTCGGAGCAGTTGGTACGGGGCCCGCCGCCCCGAATGGAGAACCACCAATGCAGGACATCCCCCTCCACGAACTGCTGGGCGGCGTGCAGAAGCAGTTGCTGCCGGGTGTACTCCGGCTCACTGACGAGGAAAATCTGGCTATCCTGCAACTGGTCCCGGAAGCCGTACCCCGCCGATACCTGGTAGAACGCCGCTTTTCCCCAGAGTCGGCAGGAGATGGCCTGATACTTCAGCCAGTAGTTGGTCATAAAGTTGAGTGCCTCATCGGGCGTCTCCACCCATTCGGTGTCTATGAAGCGGGACCAGAATGCCCGGACTTCCTCCAGGGCTTCCTCGGCAGCATAGGGGGACGTGTGGCGGCGGATCAGAGCGACGGGGTCCTCCCGACCGTTCTCGGCCGCTCCGAGGGTAAACACGATCTCCCTGGACTCTCCGGGGCGCAGGATGACCTCTACCTGCAACGCGGCGATGGCGTCGCCGAACCGGCCCACCCGCCCCTCCAGGCGTGGCAGTGTCATTGCGCGGGGACGATCGTCGGTCTGGTACAATCCCAGAAAAGATTCTTTGTCGCAGTCAAAGGACTTTAGCGGCTCGCTGACGGCCATAAAGGCCGTGTAGGGCCAGTCTATGTTGTTGTAGCGTCCTTTCTCATCGGGGAATCCCCAGAGATATTTGCGGGCAAACACGGCGTTCAGGGCGGTGTCCGCCCAGGTCTCAATGAACAGTTTGTGGAACTCCCGGTGTTCGTCGGGCGCAAAGCCCAGTAGCCACTCCAGATACGAGGTGACATCCAGGTGGCGTTCGTCGTTCCCCTCGTTGGTCAGTTTCAGCCGAAAAATCTCCACCGGATCACCGGTCGCGACGAAGACGGTGAGTTCGCTGAGGATCCCCTCCACGCGCTGGAGAAAGCGGGAATATCCGATGCCATGGATCGCGCGGTAGAAATCGCAGGGGTACATTACGGGCTTGTACGTGGCCGACCAGAACAGGTTACGATGGAGATCGCGGATGTAGAAATACTTGCCCCAATTGTCCCGAATCAGATCCTGGAAAGCGCGGGGGATCCGGTTCTGCCCCGCGTTGCCCCGCCAGCTGTAGCCGGAGCCGTTCTGAGAAATCATCATCCCGTAGTCACCGTTGCTGATGACGTTTCCCCACGGTCGGGGAGTCCGCGGGGTGGTAATGATATACTCCCGTCCGTCGTCGGAGAAATAGCCGTATGGGGTGAGGAATTTCATGCCGCGCTTTCTCCACACGAGAGGATGTCCTGAAGGGCAGACTGCTCCTCCGTTTAGTGAAACGTTTTACATTCGGCGAAAAACAAAAGGGCCTTCCATCACTGTTCTGCCAGCAAGGGACACCATCAGGGAGAGCACTTCGTATTGGGCGACCCTCTACGCAGTCGCTGGGGGAACGCCCTCGCCAGCGGATGTCCAACTGCGCGCCCCGGGGGGACGCTTTCACCGCTGAAGGGTAACTGTTCAGCCAGCGGTTGAAACCGCACCTGGGAGGGCCCTGTGTATCGGGCGACTGCCTGCGCGGTCGCCGGGGCGGCGTCCACGCCGGTGGACGCCCGGCTGCAAGCCCTTGAGGGGCGATTTCAATCGCTAAGGGACAATAGCCTGAACAGTTACTGAAGGGTAACGATCAACAGACGCTTTCGGTTGCTCAGGGATTTGCGGTCTGCGGCAGCGGCTGAAGGTGCGGTTGTGGGTTTGCCGATTTGGAGGATTGGGGGCTGTTGCAGGACGCTTTTGCTGCCCAGCGCGCAACCGGCCCTCTTCGTCTCTTAAAGAACGGGTTTTCCGTTGAATGAAACGTTTCATCCCCGACGCAAAAGAAACACTCTTACAGGGAAAGAGGGCTGTTAATATTATACAGCAAACGGAATTCTTGTCAAGCCCCCGCTGAGGGGCTTGCGCAGCAATTCGCCCCGCATGGAAAAGGGGT
>CAKZOY010000289.1 GCA_937138275.1 uncultured Chloroflexota bacterium | reverse complement strand
TCCACCTGGATGTCGCAGGTCGCCAGGATATGACGAGTCCCGTCGGTGCGCAGGACGGCGACGTCATCCCCGATGCCGACGATGACCCCCGGGCCAGGCGCCGGAAGGGAGCGGGCGATACGGGCGATGAGGCCGAATTCTCCCAGATCACGCACCCGCATCGGCTGCCTCCAGAAGGCGCCGGAGCAGCTCCTGGGCGACTTTCTCCCCGGAAAGGAGCATCCCGCCGAAGATGGCTCCCATACGCGGCCCGCCGAATGTGGCGTTCGCCGCCATTCCCGCCACGTACAGGCCGGGGAAGACCTCGCGCGTGTTCTCCAGCGTCAGCGTCTCTGCCCGATCGGACCACATAGACTTCTCGCCTTCAATCTGCCCGGACGGGGTGTTGAGTTGGCCGGGGACCTTTTTCGCCACCACTTTGACCACTTCGGTCTCGTGGCCAGTGGCATCTACCACGAAACGGGCGCGGATGGCCAGCGGGTCCACGTGCAAACCGGCCATCTCCACCGCCGTCCAATTGATGACCAGCCCGATAATGCGCTCCGGGCGCATCACGACATCCTCCACAGTGACGGCATTGAAGATGGCAGCGCCGGCTTGCACCGCCGCCTTCGCCAGGGACGCTACGGCCTCCACGGCGTCGGCGGTGTAGTACCCCTCCCGATAGGAACGGTAGCGGATGCCGAAGCGCTGGAGCAAGGGGACCGCGCTTTCCTGGACGACAATCTCGTTGAAGAGCATTCCGCCGCCCCACATTCCGCCGCCGACGCTCAACTTGCGCTCAAACAGAACCACCCGTTTCCCTGCTTCCGCCAGCAGGGCGCCGGCGACCATCCCGGAAGGCCCGCACCCCACGATGGCGACCTCTACATCCAGGTTGGCCTTCAGTTTCTCATAGAAACGGTCAAGGATAGCCTGCGTGATGATGCGTTCGTCCAGTTCTATCATTTGTTCCTCCCATTTAGCGGATCGCGCGTGCGGCATCCACTACTTCCCACAGTCGGCGGGCGGCGGCCTCCACGTCCGGCGCGGCGACGACGGCGGAGACGACTGCCACGCCCGCCGCGCCGGCCCGGATGACCTCGGCGGCGTTCTCGGCGTTCAGGCCGCCAATGGCGACGACCGGGATGGAGACCCGCCGACAGATTTCTGCCAGCCCGTCTACGCCGATGGGCGGGGCGGCGTCGGGCTTGGTCGGGGTGGCGAAAATCGGACCGGCGCCGAGATAATCCGCCCCATCCTGTTCCGCCTGCAGGGCCTGCTCCAGGTTGTCCACCGATACGCCGACGATCTTCCCCGGCCCCATCAGTTTGCGGACGATCGGGGCAGGCATATCGTCCTGGCCCACGTGAACCCCGTCGGCGTCCACTGCCAGAGCGACGTCCACCCGATCGTTCACGATGAACAGCACTCCCATCTGGCGAGTCAACTCCCGCAGGGCCTGCGCCTCTTCCACCAGTTGTCGGGTCGTCCCTTCCTTTTCCCGATACTGGATGACCGTCGCGCCGCCCGCAATAGCGGCGCGGATGACCTCCAGATGGGAGCGGCCGCGGGAGAGCTTCGCGTCGGTGACGACGTACAGACTCCAGTCCATCGCTCCTCCTACAACTCTACCACTCTGGCTCCGGCCAGGATTTGCTCGCGGGAAAGGTTGTAGATGGCGTCAAACAGGGCAACTTTGAAACTGGCCGGGCCGCGGGCATCCTGAGCAGCGATTTCCGCCGCCAGGCCGAAGCAGGCCAGGCCAGCCGTCGCCGCCAGGACGAAATCTCGCTCCACCGCCGCAAAGGCGGCGATCATCGTCGTCGCCGCGCAACCGGTGCCGGTGATGGTCTTGAGCATCGGGTGGCCGTTGTCCACGCCGAAGACCCGCGTCCCGTCGGTGATGATATCCCGCGAGCCAGTGATGGCGACGGTCGTCCCGTAGCGGCTGGCCAGGATGCGGGCGACCTCCACAGGATCGTCCACTTCCACAACCGCCTCCACTCCCTTGACCACGCCGCCCATCCCGGTCAGGGCGCCGATCTCGCCGGAATTCCCTCGCACCACGGCGATCTTTAGTTCCTCTAGGAGACGGCGGTTGCTCCCAGTACGGAGGGCCGTCGCTCCGGCCCCTACCGGGTCCAGGACGATTGGAACGCCCAGTTCGTTGGCCCGTTTCCCGGCTACCAGCATAGATTCCACCCATTCGGGCGTGAGCGTGCCGGGGTTGAGGACCAGCGCGCCGGCCGCGGCTACCATCTCGGCTACCTCCTCCCGTGCGTGGGCCATTACCGGCAATCCGCCGATGTGCAAGGTCACGTTGGCGGTATCGTTCATCACTACAAAGTTCGTGATGTGATGGAGCAGGGGCCGCTGCTGGCGAACCCGCTCCCGAAGTTCAGCGATGCGTTCGGTTAGGTTCATCTATGCCTCCTTAGCGAATATCTTGCGCAGGATGAAATAAGCCACCAGCGAGATGAGAAACGCGG